>DATJDO010000251.1:0-2817 GCA_035497375.1 Chitinophagaceae bacterium
CAGCTTTTCCCGCTCCAGCTGTTGTGCCAGCAGTTCAGACTTCAGTTTTTCTTCTCCCAGTACCTGGGCTTTCAGGTCGGCCTGCATCAGGCGGTTCTGTGTTTCGAGGATCTCTTTTTGCTGCTTGTTCAGCGAGCGTTCGTTCTTTATTTTCAGTTTCTGCCGGTTCAGGATGATCAGCCCAATCGCGACAAGCAGTACAATAATGATGACAACTGATATGGTGATGACTGTATTGATACGCTGGGCGTTGTTCAGTTTTTCGATTTCCCCGTTCTTTTTCCGCACATCATCCTGCGCCTGGAGGAAAGCCATCTGTACAGAGCTTTCGTGACTATAGATATCCAGCAGGTATTTTCTGCTCAGGTCCAGGTAATAGAAGGCACTGTCATCCTGCCCCATCAGGCTATATGTCTTCGCAATGTCCCGGTAACCTGAACTCAATTGGTAGCGCTCATTGCTTTGCCGGCTGAGGGCCGTGGCTTTCAGGGAGTAAGACAAGGCTTCCTGATAATGACCGGTTTTGCGGTAGATATCCCCGATATTATTCAGAACTTCAATGTGTAGCACCTTTTCTCCTTGGTCCTCATAGAGCTGCAAGGCTTTATGGAAATGGATCATAGCGGAATCATAGCGCTCCAGATCTTCATAAATGCTGCCGATGTTTTCGTAGATTTTGGCCATGCCGGCTTTATCATTTGCAGTACGGTATGCTTTGAGTGCCAGGTTTTGGTAATGGCTGGCGCTATCGTACAGGCGTCTTTTTTCAAACAGGAAGCCTATATTGCCATAGGCGATGGCTACACCATGCTGATCCTGTTGTCTCCGGAACAGGGTCAGCGCCTGCTGAAAATAATTATTGGACGAAACAGAGTCGCGGTTATAATAATATAAGATACCCAGGTAGATATGATTGTAAGCCAATTCATTCTGCTTGTTGTCCTGCCGGAATAGTTGTGCTGCATCCAGGTAATACTCCAGGGCCTGAGCATATTGTCCCATGTGAAAACAGAGTTCCCCCATTTTTTGCAACAGCATACCTTGTGCTGTGTTGTCTTTTGCCTGCACCGCAGCAGCATACCGGTCTTTCAATACCAGGTACAGGGAGTCGGGCTTCAGGGAATAGGTATAATTATAGGGAGCTTCCCTTAATTGTATGTCATAGACCTGTGCGCCTACAGGAAGAAAGGAACAGGCAGACAACAAAAGGAACAGGACCAGGGCTGCGCCTGAGCAGCGTTGCCTGCGGTATGTAATGTCAGTTTTTTGGTCAGTCACACGAAAACTTTGTAGCGATACTTGAATCGTACAAAGGAATGAACTGAATATTACGTAATTATTACGGAGCGTATGAGGCTATGGGCACAACCACACCTTGAAGCGCTGCACTATTGAATATTCCGGTTTGCCTGGGAGATGTGTCTTTCTATATGATAGCTATAAAAACGGAAGGTATCACCCAACCTGATGCGGATGTAGCGGTTCAGGGATATGCTGATCCTGATCTTGTTCAGGTCTTTCCTGCGGGCCAGCAGCAGTAGTTTTTGCAAATGCTCCTGCTGTGTAAGGAAGCACTCAATTGTTTGCCTGCCGAGGCCAGATGCTGCGGGTTCCTTATCTTTTGGTGATTTCATTGTTTTGATCTTCCCGTTTTGTGCACGCATGGCGTTCGCGAAGTAATTACCCAGTACACCGCTTTTAAAGACCGCTGCGGCTCCGCGTCTGGATGCCTTCATCTGTTGTTCGATTTCCGGCAGATAGTAATCTCCATACTGGTTCAGGTGATCCAGGCATTCCAGTATGCTCCATTTTGAAGCTTCAGGTTTGAAGTTCAGTTGCTGGTCTGTAAGCGCCTGGAAGCGGTGTGCGGAATCTGTTGCCTGTATACTAAGCGCTTGTAACTGATCCAGCAATTGCTTTGATTCGATGGTCATTGTTTGATTTTGATGCAAAAATGCACACGTGGTCTTTACCCGGCCTTGATCAGGATCAAGATTTACGGATACGGCTCAGGGTTTCCGGTGTCATGCGCAGATAAGAAGCTATATACTTTAGGGGAACCTGCTGAAACAGGTTGGGGCTGCGCTTGAGTACACGTGCCAATCTTTCTGCCGGGCTTGCCGTGAGCAGGTCGGTTTCGCGCTCTATCTGCTGTACAATGGTTTGTTCCAGCAGGGTAGTGTAGCCCTTCTGGTGTGCTGCACTCTGGTTAACAAACGCTTCCAGCGCTTGTTTATCAATAGTATAGCAACTCGTTTTACGAATGGCTTGCAGCGATAGCTCAGATGCTTGTCCACTGATAAAGGAGGCCAGGGAGTTGATCACAGAGCCTTCATAACCAAAGCGTATCGTAATTTCTTCCACATCCGATAGTATATAGGCCCGCACCGCACCGCTGCCGATCAGGTAGACATTCCGTTCCACCGCTCCTTCGCGCAGCAGATAATCGCCCTTCGCAAGCTCCTTGTACTGGCCGCCAAACAGTAAAGTGCTTAATTCTGCATTGAAATTAAAGGAACCCATTGTTTTTTATTGATGCTGCAATATAGCTAAAAGTGGCTGCAGTAAAAGCTTTCAGGGGATAATTCAAGTACAGAAAGTCCTTTCAGCGGCATTTTTTTTAAAATAAATTTAGTTGAATGGAATTAGCGTGTACCTTTGCACTCCCAACGACGAAAAATCGGAAGGGAAGCAGCTCTTACGGTTTATAAAGGATTGGTTCATAGGTATTTAGGCAAATCATTTCAATTGGGTTTAATTTTCTAAAAAAGAAAAATAAATTTGGCAGAAAGAAAAAAGCGTTTACCTTTGCACTCC
>DATJDO010000252.1:0-2655 GCA_035497375.1 Chitinophagaceae bacterium
AACAATATGTTCTATAAACACCTGGATCATCACCTTACACAGTTTGGTGTATAAAGTTTGCCTGCGTGTACCGCCATTTTTGTTAGGTTTGCAGGCGGGCATAAAACCTTTTTTAAAAAAAGACAGTCATGGCATCAGCGACTAATTCACGTGCGCTTGTCCTTAAAATAATCTTCATCTCTGTAGGTGTGGTCATCCTGTCGCGCCTGTTCTTCCTGCAATTGTTTGAAGACAAGTACAAGGTGATGGCCAACGACATTGCCATCCTGCGTAAAGTGGTGTACCCGCCACGGGGCGTCATTTACGACAGGAAAGGCAAGGTGATGCTCAATAATGAAGTGGTATACGACCTGGTGGTCACCCCTATAGAGGCCAAAAAGAACCTGGATACAGCCCGCTTCTGCGAAGCCCTGGGTATTGATGCGGCGCAGTATGATAAAATGATGACCCGCGCGGTAAACAAAGGCGGCTGGGTACGCCAGACCGTTTTTCTCGAAGAGCTGTCGCAGGCCCAGGCCGCCCGTTTCCAGGAAAATATCTTCCTGTTCAACGGTTTCCAGATGGTAGAGCGTAATATCCGCTCTTATCCCAGCCCTCATGCCGGTGTGGTATTGGGCTATATTGGCGAGGTGTCGCCGTCTATGCTGCAAAAAGAACGATTCAAAAGCTACAACCAGGGCGACTATGTGGGTATTGATGGCCTGGAAGCACAATATGAAGAAGTATTGCGCGGGCAGCGTGGTATCTATTTTATCGAAAAAGACAACTTCAACCGGCCCCGCGATTCCTACAAAGGCGGTATACTGGATACCCCGGCTGTAGCCGGCCGCAGCATTGAGCTGTACCTGGATGCCGATCTGCAGGCCTATGGTGAAAAACTGATGGCGAATAAGCTGGGCAGTGTAGTAGCGATCGATCCGTCTACCGGTGGCATCCTGGCCATGGTCAGCAGCCCTTCTTATGACCCGAACCTGCTGCGGGGCAAAGAGCGTTCGAGGAATTTCGGCAAGCTGTTCCTGGACGCTACCAAGCCCCTGTTTAACCGCGCCATGAAAGGTTCCTACAACCCCGGTTCTACACAGAAACCACTTACGGCGCTGGTGGCGCTGGATGAGCGCGTCATCACTCCCTCGTATGGGTATCCCTGCGGCGGTGGCTACTATGCCTGCGGCAAAAGGATCGGTTGTACGCACAGCGGCGGTGGACATGCCGCCAACCTGCGCCTGGCCCTGGCCAATTCCTGCAACTCCTATTTCGTACATATTTACATGCTGGCTGTAGATAAAAAGGAATACGGTAATGTAAAAAAAGGCCTGCACAAATTCTATGAGCATATGTACTCCTTCGGTTTGGGACATCCCATCGGTGTAGACCTGCCTTCAGAAACGGGTGGTACTTTGTTTGATACGAAGGATTATGATAAAATGTACAACGGGTCCTGGAACTCCTGTACGAATCTTTTTGTCGGTATGGGGCAGGGAGAGATTGCCAGCACTCCGCTGCAGATGGCCAACGCCATGTGCATCATTGCCAACAAAGGCTAT
The DNA here is from genome assembly GCA_035497375.1 of Chitinophagaceae bacterium. Taxonomy (GTDB): domain Bacteria; phylum Bacteroidota; class Bacteroidia; order Chitinophagales; family Chitinophagaceae; genus Rurimicrobium. The sequence continues at coordinate 1,545 of DATJDO010000252.1, forward strand.
TATTATATCCCGCATTTTGTAAAGTCGGTGGCGAAAAACCCCAAAGACCCCATCCTGGCTAAATACCTCGAGAAGCACACTGTAACGCATATCAGCGATTCGGCATTTACTGTAGTAGGCCTGGGTATGATGGATGTGGTAGACCGGGGTACCGGAACGGTAGCGAAGCTTCCGGGAGTGGAGGTGTGCGCCAAGACCGGGACCGTGGAAAACAAAGCGATCGTCAACGGCCAGGTGATGAAATTGCAGAACCACTCCGTCTTTGTAGCCTATGCTCCGCGGGTCAATCCCAAAATTGCTATTGCCGTAATCGTCGAAAACTCAGGCTATGGCGCCACCTGGGCCGGACCTGTAGCCAGCCTGATGATCGAGAAGTATATGTATGATTCTGTAGCGGTGAAGCGGAAATACCTGGAAGACAAACTATACAACGCTCGCATCATACCACAATACACCTATATTATCGATTCTGCACGCCGCCAAAGAGACCGCCTGATCTGGGAACGTAAAGTAGACCGGAAAAAGTACGAAGACAGTGTACAACATTACCACGATTCGCTGATGATCCGCAACTGGATCCGGAAAAACCTCATGTAACGTATCCTTGCATACCTATGACACAACAACCCCAAAGGAAAAACAGGTTAACACTATTTATCTTTCTGGCCCTGATACTGGGTATCGGTCTGGGATTGCTGCTCAACACGAAATATGTGCAACAGGATAACCTGGCGATACAACAGGTGGAAGCATCAGTAAAAGTGCTTAAAAGCAACAGTATTGCTGCAACAGATACTGCCACCCTTACCCGCCTGACGGAGCAGAAGGCGGCCCTGGTCAAAGCACGGGACGCAAAACTGGAACCGTTCTCCCTGCTGGCTGATATTTTCCTGCGCCTGATCAAAATGATCGTGGCCCCACTGGTCTTCAGTACCCTGGTGGTCGGTGTGGCCAAACTAGGGGATATTAAATCTGTAGGACGCATAGGGGGCAAAACCCTGCTTTGGTTTTTTTGTGCTTCCCTGCTCAGTCTTGCACTGGGTATGCTACTGGTGAACCTGTTTCAGCCGGGGGCACATATGCACCTACCCATGCCTGATGCCGGTACAGA
>DATJDO010000253.1:0-4006 GCA_035497375.1 Chitinophagaceae bacterium
CGGCGCGGGTTTTGCCAAATCTTTTGCCCAGGCCAGGAAGCTGCCGCTGATTGCTGTACACCATATGCAGGCACACGTGATGGCTCATTTCATAGAAGACCCCAAACCGGAATTTCCCTTTCTCTGCCTCACAGTATCAGGCGGACATACACAGCTGGTGCTGTGCAACAGCCCCATGGACATGAAGGTAATTGGCGAAACCATCGATGACGCAGCCGGGGAAGCCTTTGATAAAACCGCAAAAATGCTGGGTCTTCCCTACCCGGGTGGCCCCCTGATCGATCAGTATGCCGTGCAGGGAGATCCTTTGAAATATACTTTTCCCGCAGCTCCTCAGCCGGAATACCAGTTCAGCTTCAGTGGACTGAAAACAGCGATCCTGTATTTCCTGCAAAAGCAGAAAAAGGAAAATCCTGACTTTGTGGCCCAAAACCTCCCAAATATTTGTGCCTCGGTACAATACACCATCATTAAAATCCTGATGCAAAAACTGCAGAAAGCAGCAAAGGAACTCCGCGTCAGCAATGTGGGTATTGCAGGAGGAGTATCTGCAAACAGTGGTTTAAGAGCTGCTATACTGCAGGCAGGTAAAGAAAATGGCTGGAACGTGTTTATCCCGGACTTCCAATATTGTACAGACAATGCAGCCATGATAGCTATGACAGCTCATTATAAATTCTTGGCCGGGCAGCTGGCCGACCTGCATACCATACCGTCTGCAAGAGCAAGCTGGCAACATGAGTAACGATTATTTCCAGTTCAAACAGTTTCGTATCGCGCAGGAACACTGTGCTATGAAAGTAAGCACGGATGCCTGTATCCAGGCTGCCTGGACACCTTTGCCAACCGGAATTAAAAGCGTGCTGGACATCGGCACCGGAACAGGTTTGCTATCGCTGATGATCGCCCAGCGCTGCCCGGAATACAGCATTGACGCAATAGAGATTGATCAGGCTGCAGCAGTACAAGCTGCAGCGAATGTCCGCCAATCTGTATTTGCAGACCACATACAGGTGTACTATGCAGACGTGTTGAAATGGGAAAAAGAACATCTGTATGATCTTGTGCTGTGTAACCCTCCTTTCTTTACCGGCAGCCTGAAAGGGCCCGATGCACAAAGAAACCTGGCTAGGCATACCGGCGACCTGAACCTTGAAACACTGGCAGGGCTTATCGCCAGGTATCTTGCAGTACAGGGTGCGGCTTCTGTATTGTTGCCCGTATCAGAAACCGGCAGATGGCATACTGCGGTATCAGACAAAGGTTTGTTCGTCAGGCAGGTATTATGGGTCAAACCCTTTGAACACAGTAAGGCCAACCGGGCCATATTGATCTGCTCCCGGCAGCACGGTGCTGTACAGGAAGAGACCCTGGTAATCTACCGGGAACCTAAAGTCTATACTGCTCAGTTTACGGAGTTGTTGCGTCCTTTTTACCTAAATCTTTAAGCGGAACCGTTTTCTTTTGCACCAGCAGGAACAGGGAAACGGAAACCCAGCCCAGCCAGAACAGGTAAAAACCCAGGTGCAGGCGCTCTCCGGCCCAACGGTGCGTAAGGTCGCTGCGAAAATCATTGTAGGTATAGAATAGTCCCATCAGTGCCAGGAAGATACAAGCGATTTGCAGCATGACACCGTTGCGCACACTCAGGCGCTGCTGCAGTTTCCGCTGCACGATCAGCAGCAACATCAATACCCCGAAGAACAGAAATGCGCTTTGCCACCAGGTTTTCATAAAGGCGTACAGTGCATACTTCTTTTTGAATACACTGATACCGGTACGGGCCAGCAGGGACATTTTCGACAGCAATATACCTGATACCACAGAAAGTGTTGCCAGGAACAGAATAAAAGGAAACTGCTTTTTCACGCTATAGTTTTATACCCGTAAAATTACTGCAACTTTTCTGCTATCCGATGCAGAAAAATAATACCTTTGCGCTCCCCTGAGGCTTCGTAGTACAATGGATAGTATAAGAGTTTCCGAAGCTCCAGATCCAGGTTCGATTCCTGGCGAAGCCACCAACGTATAAAGCCGCTCATGGAGCGGCTTTTATTATGTACTTTTTTTTCAGAACTGTTAATTCCAGATCCCGTTCATGGCTGTCAGTATCATGGGCTGTCCGTCTGTAACCACGATGGTATGTTCATGCTGGGCCATAAAACCACCCCTGTTGCCCACCATCGTCCAGCCATCTTTTAGTGTTTCAGCGTAGGAAGAACTTGTGGTAATAAAGGTCTCAATCGCCACAACTGAGTTTTTCCGGAATCTTTCCCTGTTGAGCCGGTCCCTGAAATTGGCTATTTCGTGCGGTGCTTCATGCAGGCTTCTGCCTACCCCGTGCCCGGTCAGGTTCTTGATCACTTTATAGCCGCGCTTCTTCGCTTCTGTCTCTATCAGGTGCCCGATATCGGAAATGCGGACACCGCCTTTAATGTTGCTGATGGCCTTGTGCAGAATCTGCTTCGAAGCATCGACCAGTTTCTGGTGTTGGTGTATGTCTTTGCCGAGTACAAACGAGTTGCCATTGTCCGACCAGAAACCATCCAGTTCGGCCGACACATCGATATTAACCAGGTCGCCCTCCTGCAGTATCCTAGTGTCTGAGGGAATACCGTGGCAAAACTCGTTGTTGACACTGATGCAGGTATAACCAGGAAAACCATAGGTGAGGAAAGGTGCGGATTTGGCCCCCAGGTCCGACAATAGCTGCGCTCCGTAATCGTCTAATTGTTTGGTGCTCATGCCGGGCTTTGCATACCGGCTCATTTCCTTCAAAGTATAGGCTACAGCTTCACTGGCCTTTTTCATTCCTGCCAGTTCTGTTTCTGTTGTGATGGACATATTGTTTATCGTTTTTGAACTTAATGTGCACTCAAATGTCGGCTTATCTTTCCTAATAGTACCATTTGGTCACAATATTTTACCCCTATGACACCCTGTATATTTTCGCCGCGGGAAAACCATCACATGGCTAACAAATATTGACAGTAGTCCTCTTGTGCTTATTTTCCTGCCGTTGAAAATGCGTTCCACTTTTCCTGAAGTAGTAAACCGAAGCGGTTCCATGTTTCTTTCTGGTTTGGTGTACAGTTACGGCAGTTTGCTTCTTTCAGAAACTCTTCGACAACAGGCTGATCATACTCGCCCTCCCTGCTGATACTTAATTCCAGTACGACCATGTCCGCCCAATCTGCCAGGTCCTGTGCCGTATGGCAGGCAGTATCGTCGAAATACGCCACAAATTCCTTAGTATGCCACCTGAGAAACTCATAGGCTGCCAGGCCCAGGCCTTCAGAGTAATAGCCATCCGCCTTCTGGTAAGATTTTGTGACCACTTTAAAGTAGAAAGGCCTTGCTGCTTTCTCTTTTGCCATCAGGCTATCTAACAGCGCCAGGGCTTCGTCATCTTGGTTTAAGCTCCATGCTTCATCCAGGTAAATGGCTTTGGCTAATCGGGGGGTGTGCGGATCTTTGACAAAGCAGTCAAAGTCACAGTTTGTTACCCTGCTGTACTGCCGACAACTATCCTTCTTACGGCTGTCCGAAGCAATAAGCTTTTCCCCCAGCCCGGGCATTGGTTTGTCCACAGGATTATTGCAGGCCAAAAGGCTTAAAAATGCTACTGTGATTGGCACCCTCGATTTCATATACATATTCCGTTCAGGCTGTTGAACAGTCGAAATTACCTATTGTACCCCTGGTAAACGGTGTACATTGTAGTAACACTGCTCTACCCTCCTGAAAGCTTACAGCGTAAACGCAAACTCATTCGACGAGAACACCGTACCATCCTGTAAAGAAGCCACCACCTGTGCGGTATAGCTTCCGGCACCTAAAGTAGAACGGATCACCAACGAAGTGACCTCGTGGTAAGCTAGCATGGTCTTGGCCAGCTGTGCGGGATCGGGTGCCGCAGAGCCATTTCCGTCGCAGACCGCCCCCCCATCATTGTTCATCAGTATCTCCTTTACCACCGTACCACCGGAACGGATGATCAGTTTGC
>DATJDO010000254.1:0-2867 GCA_035497375.1 Chitinophagaceae bacterium
TAAGCCCTACCTTCAGCTTTGGCATCCATATACATCGAATAGAGTTTCACCCGCTCATCGTCCAGGGACTTGCTCAGACGGACGCAATCATGTAAGTACTGCCGGTGTGTTTTTTCAATTTTCAACATCCGCCATAATACATAAGCCGTAAAGGTCAGTATAGCCAAAACAAACAGCAGCATGCTGCTATATACCATCGTAAACATAATTAACCAGCTTTAAAGATCAACACAAAAGACTTTATCTCAGAAGGTAATAATATATAAATAAAAAACTATTTAATAAACTTATTAGTTAAGAAATCTACCGTTTATTTTGCAGCTTTAAACAGCTTTAGCACATGGATTTCTGCTGAGGGCAAGGGCAATACATTATATAGGGAAAGCAGGTAATACTGTTTGTTTTTTAAAGCTTAAGCCTAAAGACTCCCCTGTACTGTTGTTTTCTATTGCCTGTAAAAAATAATGATTCCTGAAGCTGTAGCTGATTATTTCTTAAACAATATTAAACCAAATAGTTTAATACTTTAAACCATTTTGGACTTTTATTAACCAAATTATTTAAAATAATTTATAAGTAGCTTATTTTCAATTGCTTTGCAACAAATGAACCGAGGAGCAAGCCAAATCATAAAGGATTATCTGACTCAGCATGATATAACCAAAACCAAGCTGGCATCCCTGCTTCACGAAAGTGTACAGAATCTTTCGAAAAAGCTCAAAAAGACGGATCTGGACTCCAACTATCTGGTCAAAATATCCGATGCCCTCAATCATAATTTCTTTGAAGACCTGGCCCGCGAATATGAGCAAGGCAAATTGCAAAAAGAACTGGGCATTTCTGTACTGGACCGGAAGTCGCACAGCCGGGAAGATTTTATAAAGCTCTATACTAAAATGCAGGAACAGATCGACTACCTGATCATGAATGCAAAAAAGAATGAGCTGGACAAAGTATTGTTCAAAAAATCTATAGACGAAATAAAAGATGAGAAGGAAGCGCTGATCCAGTTCCTGTACAAACAGCAGGACGAGCTGATACAGCCTGAGCAGGTCAATGAAGATGAGGTCAGCACCTACAAAGAAGACGAGGAGGCCAAAGGCAAGAAAGACAAGGCCAAAGAAAGCTCCCCGGAAAAGAAAGACAAGAAAAATACTGACGACTCTGCCGGATCGTAAGCGTTCGTTTCAGTGATCACCATACGCAGCTTTTGTCTGCTGCCCCCTTTATTACCCGTATCTCCCTTTTACTGCCTGATAAAATTCTACTGTCTGATCAGACAGCAGAATAACAGCAACACAGCATCATTGGCGATGTGAACAATACTTTGCCTCACCGTACGGACATACTCACCACACCTGCACTTCCCGCTCCAGTTCTACGCCAAACTGCTCCTGTACGGAGCGTACAATATCGCCGGACAACTGCCATAGCTGCGCACCTTCCGCATTGCCGTAATTCACCAATACCAGCGCCTGCTTTGCATGCACACCATAGTCGTCTTTACGAAATCCCTTCCATCCGCAACGCTCGATCAGCCAGCCCGCCGGGACTTTCACATGGTCTTCGTCTACTGTGTAGGACGGCATATCGTGGTGCTCCTTTTTCAGGTCGAGATATTGTTGCAGGGATATGACAGGATTTTTAAAAAACGAGCCTGCATTCCCGATCACTTTAGGGTCGGGCAATTTGCTGCTCCGGATACGGATCACTGCAGCGGCCACATCTGCTGGCCCCGGATCGCTGATACCAGCCACCCGCAACTCTTCTTCTATTGCACCATAAGAGGTATTGAGCTCTGCCTTTCTAAGCAGGCGAAAACACACTGAACTAACAAAGACTTTACTTTTCAACTCCTGCTTAAAGATGCTGTCGCGGTAGGCAAAACGGCACTCTTCGTTATTGAGTGTATAAAAAGCAGCATCGCCCCAATTGAAATACTGTACCCAGGCTATGGTGTCTTTAACCTCCACACCATAAGCCCCGATATTTTGTATCGGGGCTGCGCCTACCGTACCGGGAATCAAGGCCAGGTTCTCCAGCCCATACCAACCCTGCGCTATCGTATACATGACCAATTCGTGCCAGATCTCACCCGAAGCTACTTCAATCCATACGGCATTGTCATCTTCTTTGATAAGCCTGATACCTTTGGTCTTGTTGGCGATCACCAGGCCTTTGATATCACTGGTGCACAATACGTTGCTACCACCACCCAGCACACGCTTTTCTTCATAAGCAGCCAGGGCAGGCAAGGATGCAGGATCGGTCAGCACAACAAAATATTCGGCATGCACGTCAATCCCAAAGGTGTTTTTATCTTTCAGCGAAACCTGTTGTACAATCTCCATCTTTATATCTTTTCTTCTGTGTAATTTTTTTTCACTATGCTCTTGTAACCCACCCCTAACCTCCCGCTAAAGCGGGACAGGCACTCCAGGGAGGGGAAGTCCTCCGAATCAAAGCCAACGGCTTCGTTTCCGGTATAGGCAAGCCAGGACAGACAGTAACTTTAAGGCTCCGTTTCTTCAGAACCTACTTCCGGGTCAGGCTCTGCTCTGTTTCAAAAATAACTCCTGGCCTGTTGTTTACCCCAAAACCTGATCCCCAGCCCCGGTGCAGGCCGTGCAGTGATTTTTGCCTGCTCATCATAGTGCAGGCCATCTGCCACATCTTCACTGAGCAGCAAAGGCCCATCTGCATCCAGCTCGTCCACCAGGGGGGACAAATGCACCATAGCGGCTGTACCAATACTGCTTTCATTCATGGAGCCCAGCATGATCTTCAATCCCTTTTGCCTGGCGTCCGCGATCATACGCAGGGCAGGCGTAATGCCACCGCACTTGGTGAGCTTGATGTTGATGCCG
>DATJDO010000255.1:0-2389 GCA_035497375.1 Chitinophagaceae bacterium
CAGGCTAAGAGTATGCAAAAGAAGTTTATGTACGTGGTGAACCCGATCTCGGGTGGCGGCGATAAGGAAGAGATAAACAGTGTGGTCGCATCTTTTGCCGAAGCTTCCGGCATAGAGCTGATCACTTTTGTAACAAGTGCCGGACAGGACGAACCGCTTTTGTATGCACTGTACCAAGAGCACCGGCCGGAGCGTATCATTATTGCCGGTGGCGACGGTACCATCAAACTTGTAGCCGAACTGTTCGAAAAGGAACCGGTGATCCTCGGTATTATTCCTGCAGGTTCTGCCAACGGCCTTTCGGTAGATCTCGGTTTGCCGCAAGACCTGGAAGGTCAGCTACAGGTAGCATTCTTCAATGATTATGCCGAACTGGACATGGTTTGTATCAATGGCCGCAAAAGCCTGCACCTGAGCGATATCGGCCTCAATGCGGAGCTGATACGCAACTATGAACAAAGCTCCCTGAGGGGCAAGCTCGGCTATGCCATACAGGCGGTCCATACCCTTACCGATGAGGAAATTCTCTTTTCCGTGCAGGTTGAAGCAAACGGGCAAGTATTCGAATCTCCTGCAAAAATGGTGGTGATTGCCAACTCTCAGAAGTACGGTACCGGTGTGACCATTAACCCTGGGGGAGTAATGGACGACGGTCTGTTTGAGATTGTTGTGCTGAAAAATCTGAACCTGGGTATCTTCAGCAGGATTCTGATGGGAGATATACCCTTAGATACAGGCGATGTAACGATTATAGCCACTGCCAGTGCCCGCCTCACAACAGATATACCTGTGCACTTTCAGGTGGACGGCGAGTACTGCGGTGAAGTATCGGCGCTGGACGTCTGTATATTGCCCCGGCAGATGAGGCTGGCTGTGCCCGGCACATTTATACGCAGCCGGCCCGGTGTCCTATCAAAGTGATATATAAAAAACAATTTATTGCATGTGCTGTGAGCCGATCCTGAAGCAAAATTGATCGTATGTGTATCCTCTAGCCGGCTTCTTTTTCGCTTTTTGCATGTTTAAGTATTAGGGTATTCACCATACCCGAAGGTGGCATGCCTGAGCTTTCCTGGAATCTGTTCAACCGGAAAAATGTTTTTTAGAGAAAAATATCTGATTTATAAGAGATTAATTTATGGAATTTATTTTGTGGAATGAAATTTGATAGAAGATAATCTAAAAGAAAATAGTTTTATTTTTGCAGAGGTTTGCCTATCGATTCATGAAATTTTTTATATTCTTCATTCTGTCTGTTTTCTGCACTTCGCTTCTGCATGCACAGGCGAAGATAGGCGATAATAAAACCATCATACAGCCAGGTTCATTGCTGGAACTTGAAAGCGCCAGCAAAGGATTTCTGAATGTCCGTATGACTACTGCTGAAATGCTGTCTGTACCCGTCAGTGTAGCGAGTAGGGGTATGATGGTGTACAATATTGATAGCTCTTGTCTCTGTGTGTACAACGGCAGTACATGGAAAAACATGTGCAAAGGGCAAAACTCCACGCAACACAAAGCAATCTATACGGCCAATGCCGGGGATGCTATTTTCAACACACCACAAATGATCCTGGATGAACAGGATATACAGGTGTTTCGCAACGGTGTGCAGGTAAATTTTACTGCTACACCAGGCACTTCATTCATCACGCTTGAAGCGGCCGCTATCTGTAAGCAAGACGACGAAATAAAGATCGTTCAATTAGGAAATCCATAACCAACTCCGCAATAAATAAAATCAACTCACAATCTAAAAAAAAAACAATGAAGAAAATTATCCTAGCAACAGTGCTCCTACTCGGTGTAATAGGAACTGCACAGGCACAAAAAGTGTCTACTCGGGTTGTTGACAACAAGGGTACCATCAAATGGGTGCTGGACAGCTCAACCTCGGTCATCATCAATGCCAAGAACGGCATTACCAAATCTGGTGATACGGTAAAGCTGGGCGGTACTTTGACCGAAACGACCACCATTGCCACCTCTGCTACTCAATTCCTGCAATTGACAGGCCTGCAGGCGGGTAGTCGTGCCGACAGCGTGATGATGATCAATAACACGACAGGTCAGATCAAACGTATGTCTGTGGCAGATCTCGTCAGTTCCTATGCGGCGAATGGTCTGACCAAAAACGGCGATCCATCGAGTTGGGTGGTATCCTGTACAAAGCCACCAGCATCGCTACAGACGGAACCAAGACCCTGGCCATCACCGGCCTGACCACGGGTAGTACAAGCGACAGTGTAGTGGTTGTCGATGCTACCTCCGGCGTGTTGAAAAGAATCTCCCTGCGTAGCGCGGTAAAAGCCAACAATGGTCTGACCAAAAGCGGCGATACGGTGAAGCTGGGCGGCAACCTGATCGAAGCGACTAAAGTCACAACATC
>DATJDO010000256.1:0-11960 GCA_035497375.1 Chitinophagaceae bacterium
CAAAGCGGGGAAATAGACTACCTGCAATGGGTCATCTTAGTCAACCAGGCGATCGGCATTCAGAACGAATACATCAACACATTAAGCAACGTCAACCGCGCTGCCATACAATTAACCAAACTCAACAACAAATAATCCAGATGAAATATTATATCAGTTGCCTTTTAGCTATCCTGTTACTGGCATCCTGCGGAAACGCAAAAAAAGAGGATCATGCTGCAAGTACGGCACCAAATGACACGGCAGCAAGCGAACAGCTGGTCCGCATTTCTGAACAGCAACGTGCCGGTGCCGGTATCAGCCTGGGCTACCCGGCATTGGAAAACATCGGCGGCACGATCACCCTGCAGGGGTCTGTAGAAGTACCGCCTCAAAACACGATACGCCTGAGCTTCCCGGTCAGCGGCTACATCAAATCCACAACCATGCTTCCGGGAAAAGCAGTCAGGAAAGGCCAGGTATTGGCACTCATCGAAGACATGCAACTGATCCAGCTGCAGCAAGACTACCTGACCGCCACAGCCAATGCTACACTTGCCGACGCTGAATTTGAGCGGCAGCAAGAGCTCAATGCCAGCAAGGCCAGCAGCGATAAAGTTTTCCAGCAGGCAAAAGCAGAACGGGACAGGCAGCGCATCCTCATCAGCGCCTTGCAACAAAAGCTCCGGCTCATCGGTATTGATCCGGCCCGCCTGAGTCCGGAGACCCTGAGAAAGAGTGTACCCATCACGGCACCCATCGATGGTTTTGTCGCAAAAGTCAATGTAGCGGTGGGGCAATACACAGCGCCCACAGATGTGCTGTTTGAACTCGTAGACCCATCGGATATACATCTTGCCTTGCAGGTCTTTGAAAAAGATATTGCCCGGATAGAAACGGGCAGCCCGGTGATCGCCTATACCAACGCAGACCCGGGCCGCAGCTTCGGGGCGAAGGTGATCCTTACCGGGCGCAGCTTCGACGCCAACCGGACAACCACCATTCACTGCCATTTCGACAAATATGATCCAGCTTTGATTCCCGGTATGTTTATGAATGCAGCCATTACCGTCAAAGCAGCAGAGTCCCTGGTGGTGCCGGAGCAGTCCGTCGTACGCTGGCACAACAGGCATTATGTGTTTGTCGCATCAGGGACAGACCAGTTCCTGATGACAGAGGTCAAACCGGGCATGCTGCACAAAGGCTTGCAGCAGATCGAAGCTCAGGGTATTGATCAACACACAAAAATTGTCACCGGAAATGCCTTTGCTTTGCTGATGAAATTGAAAAACACAGAAGGGTAACAAAATAATGGGTTTAAACTATTGGCTATGAATCAAACTCCCGCACAGCAGAAAGTGCAGCCGCATAAAGGCTTAAAAACAACCCTGATCGGCATCATCGTCAGCGCAGTACTGGCGGTCATAAAATTGTTTGGGGGCATCTTCGGACACAGTTATGCCCTGGTCGCCGACGCCATCGAATCGAGCACCGATATTGTCACTTCTACCATGCTGTGGCTGGGACTGAAGTGGTCGGCAAAACCGGCAGATGAAGAGCACCCTTACGGACATGGGAAGGCCGAAGCACTTGTGGCGCTAGGCATCTCGCTGGCGCTTTGTATTGCTGCGTATATCATCGCCAGGACCAGTATAGACAACATCAATACGCCACACCAGTCACCGGCGCCTTTTACCCTGATCATCCTGGTAGCCGTGATCGTCACCAAAGAAATCTTGTATCGCTTTGTGTTACAAACGGGTGAAGAATTAAAAAGCAACGCCGTAAAAGCCGATGCTTTTCACCACAGGAGCGATGCCATTACCTCGGCTGCTGCCTTTATCGGCATCACCATCGGCATCATCGGAGGAGATGGATATGAAGTCGCTGATGACTGGGCGGCACTCTTTGCAGCCGCCATCATCCTGTACAACGCCTACAGGATCGCCCGCCCTGCGGTAGGGGAATTGCTGGACGAAGAGCTGGAACCGGAGCTTACCCGCGCCGTACAGGCCACCGCTGCACAGGTACCCGGTGTACGCCTGGTGCAGAAATGCCATACCCGGAAAATGGGTGTCCTGTCTGTGGCAGACCTGCACATCTGGGTAGACGGCCTGCTGACGGTTCAGGAAGGCCATCGCATTGCCCACGAAGTTAAAGACAGTATTAAAAGCCAGTTCCCGCAAATGGCAGACGTTATGATCCATATTGAACCGGCTGCGCTCTGATACAGCACAAGACAATAAGGGGCAGACGCCACCTATGAAAAGCGTTAGAAAACAACATGTCCGTCATGCACCAGGGAGCGTACCGGCGCGATGCGTGCTACAGCTTCTGCCGAGCAGGAAGCCTCAGCCAGTACAAAGCGTGCCGGGTCACCCGCCTGCGGCCATTGTTGCCGGCCCTCATCGTCCAGGGGCAGCGTACCATTGGTCACCATGTTCAGCAGGCGCGACAGATCGTGCTCCGTTTCGCGGCCATACAGGCCTGCGGCCAGGTTGGCTTTGTGCAGCAGGTTGCCCGTACCTAAAGTACTCCAGTGGTCCTGTATATTGTCGTTGCCCGTCAGCACTTGTACGCCGTATTGCCACAACAACGGCAGGGGCATGGTCGCTGCGCCATACGGCAGGGCCGTGGCGATACTGATATCTGCTGCAGCCAGGCGCTCCGCAATACGTTGTACCTCATGCGCAGGCAGCACCGCCAGCACATAAGCATGAGTGATGCAGGTTCTTCCCCGCAGTGCAGGGTTTTCCAATACTCTATCCACCAGGTAGTCTATGGTCTGTACCCCGCTGGTGCCGGTTTCATGCAAGTGAATGTCTATGCCTTTTCCATGATCCAGCGCCAGCTGTACGGTAAAGTCCAGGGGACGCTCCACACTGCCGTCGATACTGAAAGGATCCAGGCCACCGATGTATTGCACCTGGTCCAGTGCAGCCACTTCCCGCATCAGCGCTGCTGTATCGGTATAGAAAAGGCCATGTTGAGGAAAAGCCACCAGCTCCGCTGCAAAAGAGTTCTTCTTCTGCTCCAGCACCTGCAACAGATTTTCCAGCGAGCGCAGGCCGGATGTAGGCTCTATATTGAAATGAGAACGCGCATAGCTGATGCCGTAAGACTGCAGCAGCTCAATCAAGCGTCCACTGCGCTCTACCGAAGTTTCGAGCAGACCAGGAATCATCTGCTGCTCCATTGCAATCATGTCTTTCACCGTTCTGTTCCCTGCTGACACGGCTTTCCAGGGCAAACCATACAGTGACTTATCCAGGTGCGTATGCATGTCCCTGAAGGCCGGCAGCATCAGTAAACCTTTGGCGTCGATACCTTCACCGACCGGTCCCTGTGTGGTCACAGAGCGGAACAGTCCGTTCTCTATAACTACAGAAAACAGTCCGGTGCGCGTGCCGGCAACGAAACCGTTTTCTGTTTCAAAACCTGTTTCCAGGCGTACATTATTCCAGACCTGCAGACTACTGTGCTCCATCATTGCTGTTTTTTTAAAGGGTCAAAGTTAAGGCCTGCGGTTCCACAGGTACTGATGCATGTTTTTAACAGAAAAAATAATTTATAGTTAGGACTCCTAACTATATTTGCCACTCAATTACGTTACAACTTGTATTCTTCCAATCATCTTTAACAGTAACCTTATGCAGGTAGCAGTCTGGGACACTTACGTCAAAAACAATACAGGTGCGGTAGTACACTTCGACATCATCGTACCGGATACGTTAAAGGATGCAGAACGTATCTATAGCTTCGGCAAAGAATATATACAAAGTTGGGGTGCATTGCCTGAGGGCCTCTCCACCGAACAGTGCCGTTTTTGCCATATCGAAACACCTTTACCGGAAATGCTGTCCGCCATCGCCGATAAAGGCTATTATATCCTCGAAATGCCTACAATCCCGGCATCCCTGAGCAGTACTGCCTCCCGTCAGGATAAGATCTTATACCTGAGAGGACATTATGCACAACACCGCTTTGCAGACTTCAGGGGCGTTCCGGAAGCGGACATAGACCGTATCCTCTTACAGCCATGACCATAGCAGAACAGGTACAACATATCCGATCCGGTATCGCTGCTGCCTGCCGTGCCAATGGCAGGCAAGCAGATGAAGTAAAACTGCTGCTGGCTACGAAGACGGTAGAACCGGAACAGATCAGGCAGGCCTTTGGCAGCGGGATGAATTATGTGGGGGAGAACAAAGTACAGGAACTAAAACGGAAACAGCCCCTGCTGCAGGCAGATAATGTAGCCTTTCACTTTATCGGGCACCTGCAGACCAATAAAGTAAAGGATGTCCTGCAATACGCCCATTGCATCCAATCGGTAGACCGCCTGGGCCTCGCTGAGGCACTGGACCGGGAGCTGCAGAAGCAGGGCCGTAGTATACCCGTGCTGATGCAGGTCAATACTTCGTACGAGGAAAGCAAATTCGGGGTCAGCCCGGAACAAGCTCCGGTGCTGGCACGGCAACTATCGGCTTTCGGCACACTGCAGGTACAAGGCCTGATGACCATCGGCCTGTTCAGCACAGATACGGAACGTACACGTCAATGCTTTCGCCGCCTGGCTGTGGTAAAAGACCAGCTCTCAGAACTGGCACTGCCAAACACCGAAATGAAGGAACTGTCTATGGGGATGAGCGGAGACTATACCACAGCAATTGCCGAAGGTGCCACCATCGTACGCATTGGCACAGCCCTATTCGGGCAAAGAGCTTACCCCGACGCTTATTACTGGAACGAAAACACAAACCTGTGAACAAGTCAAGAATACACATTTTCCAGCATGTACCCTATGAAGGACCCGGCTCCATTGCCGGCTGGCTTTCGGCGCAGGACTACAGCTTTACCATTACACGGTTTTACGAAAATGGCTACAGTTTCCCCGCCCTGGAAGCTATTGATGCACTCATTATCCTTGGTGGCCCCATGGGCGTATATGATGAGTGGGATCACCCCTGGCTGTACCGTGAAAAAATATTTATAGAAGACTGTATCGATGCAGGCAAAAAAGTATTGGGCATTTGCCTGGGGGCACAACTGATTGCCTGCTGCCTGGGTGCCAGGGTGTGTACCGCTACCCAACGGGAGATCGGATGGTTTCCCGTTACCCCCACACCGGAGTGCGGAGCCGTACCCTGGCTGCAGGAACTTTTCCAGGAGCAGCCGCTGGTCTTTCACTGGCATGGCGACCAGTTCGATATTCCCTATGACGAGAGTATTCATGTCCTGGCCTCTCAGGCCAACAAGCGCCAGGCCTTTGTAAAAGGAGAGCAGGTCATTGCGCTTCAGTTTCACGCAGAGCTTACAGAAGAATGGCTGAGCGGCATGCTGCAACAGGGAGCACAGGAGCTGAAAGCCGGTCCTTTTATACAAACACAGGCAGAGATCGAAGAGCAGTACAGCAATATCGCTTCCTGCAGGCACCTGATGGGAGTGATCCTGCACAATTGGTTGCATCCGCACACTTGTGCTTAATATTGCCTTACTTTGAATTTTAGCCTTAACCCCGCATGTCTGTATTTAATCCCGAAGAGCAAAACAAGCATACCGACAGCAAGATCGTTGCCGGTATAGAACGCTTGTCGCAGGTCTTCAGAACCCTACTGTGGGACCAGGCTAAGGCGCAGCAACTCAGCCCCATACAGGTACAATTACTGATTTTTATCCGCTACCACAACCCGGATAAAAATAACGTAAGCTACCTGGCACGCGAATTTGGCGTCACGAAGCCTACCATCAGCGATGCCGTACGGGTGCTGGAGGAAAAGGGCCTGGTGGGCAGGATAGTTAACGAAACAGACAACAGACGCTATAGCCTGGCACTCAGCCGGGCAGGGGAAAAGGCAGTGGCGGCCAGTGAAAACTTTACTGCACCTTTCAGTGAATGGCTGGCGCAAAGGGGACAAAAAGAAAAAGAGGCGCTCTGGCAATCGCTTTCAGGACTTATTGCGGCATTGAATGAGAACGGCAGTATCAGCATACAGCGCCATTGCTTCAACTGTACGCACTACCGCAAAAAAAGCAATGGGCATTTCTGTACCCTGCTGGAAGCTCCCCTGCATACCGGCGACTTGCGTATGGACTGCCCGGAGCACAGGGAGCATTAAAACCCACATCTTTTATCCTGAGTATTTGCCGCTGTTTTTGGAAACAGATAAACCCCAATTGCTTCATTTCAGGTAAAGCCTTTACTACAGCAAAGGAAGCCCGCTTTATACTTTTCCCGCTGCGGCTGCAGCATGACGACTTGCGATCCCGGCCGGTTTTGTCAAGGGTATTATCTTAAGTTTTGATGCCCATACGTGGCTCCAGAAAGGAGCAGCAAGCTAAAACTCTGATAAATACTTCATCTTCCTTAAATTTATAGCAAAACAAAAAACCTGGCCTGTGTACCCTGTAGCACCCGTGATGAAGAAAATAGTATGCCTGTTGCTACTCTGCGCCTGTCGCTCCCTGGCCTGGGGACAAACCTCCCCTGTGCTGATCCCTTATCTGCAGGACGAGCTATGGGGTTATTGCGATACCGGCGGTACAGTACGGATACGCCCCCAATGGCGGAATGTGGGCTTTTTTCACAAGGGTAGGGCCATTGTCAACACCAAAGATGCCACCTGCATTATCGACACCAACGGAGCGTACATTATTCCCCCTTACCGGCATTGGACAGGCCATTTTTACCCCTCCCTGATTGGAGCTTATTTCAATGCACTGGGCAAAGAAGGCAAATACGGCATTATCGATTCCAATAATCGCGAACTGCTGCCTTGCCTGTACGACCGTACAGAGTTCGGCAATACCTTCCTGATGTCCGGCGGTCACTTCAGCTGGGACAAACGCCAAGGCACCTATACAGCGACGGCAGTAAAGAATGGGAAATACGGTATCATTGATACGCAGAACAGGGTACTCATCCCTTTTGTTTATGATGGTATTGAACACAGCAAATACTCAGGTAACACGCCATACTACAGGGTAAAAAAAGGAGAACAATATGGTCTGCTGAACCGGCAGGGCCGGGTACTCATCCCGCCGGTGTACCGCAACCTCTGGACAGATCCTAACAATGAAAACCAGTTTATGGTCTTCAGGGAACGAACTACTGCCATTGCAGACAGTACCGGCAGGATCGTGCTCGAAATACCCGGTTACACCCTGGGGTTTCCCGGCCATTCTGTAGTACCGGTGGAGGATAGCATGGGCTTGCATGGCCTGATGGATAACAAGGGTAATGTGCTCATACCCTGTACCTACCTGGGTCTGTGGCTGCAGCACGATACCATGGTGGTATCGCGCTGGGGGACCGACACCGCAGGCAAACAGGTACAGGAGTTTCGCTACCATGATGTAGCGACCCTGAAAGAGCAATCCTCCTGGCTGAGCTATGCACAGTTCACACACCTGCCTGCACCCCAACCTGTCGAAACTTTGCACCGGCACCTGCCTCATTATATAGAAATGCGTATACAGGGCCGCTTATGGAAGGAATACCCTAAAGACAGTATGGCCTGGACGGCAACAGGCTACCCCTGGCAACCCGAATCGCTGATGCCTGTGCAGGGAATAGGCCCGGCAGACACACTGCCACACTATGTTGCGATCTTAGACACAAACGGGTCATATGCAGCCGGGCCTTTTCGTACAGACAAGCGACTGAGGGTAATCAACAGTACAGACAGCCTACTGCTGCTGGAGACAGAGGGCAGGGAGCCTTTGCGGACGGTAACAGATTTCCACCTGCAGACCATAATGCCCCAGCAAGAGTATGCCATCGTGGATGCGTTTTACAGGCAGGGTATTTTTTATGCGCTGGTCCGGCACGAACAGAAATACAGGACCTACTGGCGCAACTTTGAAGGTGGAGGTAGCGGGGAAGCAATAGCCTATAGTTATTACCTGGTCGGTGCAGATGGCCAGGCAGCAAAAGGAATGGCCGGCTATAAGCTACTGGGCTACACAGACAGCAATGGTGGCCCAAAAAGTGCCGGGTACTTTGAGTACCTCGGCCGGGATGAAGGTTTTGCCGGCCCGTTTACAGGCTATTTCCTGGCAGAGGACAGCCTGGGCAACCAGGGCGTGATAGACCTGTACGGGCGGGTGCAGGTAACGGCGGTAAGCTTCCGGTACAAACGGATGAACGCAGCAGGCCCCGATGTCTTCCTGGTAGACGCACGAGATGCCGAAGAAGAAACCTTATTCACAAGCCTGCTGCTTAAAAAGACAAGCAAGCCTGAGGCAGACCTTAAAGGAAAAGAGCAGCGTGGCTACCCTTACCTGGTGAACCGCCAAAACGAAGTACTACTGGACAGCCTCTCTGTAGACTACGCAGGCCTGGTACGGGATCAGGATTATCCAGACATCTACAATGTAGGCTTGAAAAGCCGGCATGGAGACAAACAGGGTTACGGAATCGACTTTTACATCAACAGCAGAGGTAAGGCCTACTACAGTGGCATACCGGCTGACCGGCGAAATGGCCTACCGCAGAAAGGGAAAAAGAAATACTGAACA
Organism: Chitinophagaceae bacterium; assembly: GCA_035497375.1. Lineage (GTDB taxonomy): Bacteria > Bacteroidota > Bacteroidia > Chitinophagales > Chitinophagaceae > Rurimicrobium. The sequence continues at coordinate 8,500 of DATJDO010000256.1, forward strand.
AAGGCGACTGATTTCTTGTCCCCTTTTAGCTGCCAGCTAAGAAAAAAGACCTCTCAAATGCGTAGGTCTTCTTCTTTAACGGGGAATGGGAAAGTATTTACTCTTTGACAATGCGGGCATACACATCCGTACCATCACTGAGCAAAGCATGTAGTATATAAGCTGCTGCGGGGACCTGCTGCAAATCCAGGTGAACAGCAGCTTCCCGGCGGAGTACAAGCCTGCCGCCCAGATCGTACAGCCGGAGCTCCCGGATCGTTTGCGGACACAGGACATCAATCCTGTCGCGTGCGGGATTGGGATAATAAGCCAGTTGTAAAGATGCCGGCTGCGCTGTACGTGCAGGCACTTTCCTGCTTACAGACAGGTTATCAAACTTTACATCCAGCCAGTTCACCACCGTGCGGTAGCGGAAGGCAATATAGGATTTACCGGCACTGGCAGGTATGTCCACAGGGCGGGTTTTGTACCAGGTATCGTCGTTGCTGTAGGCAGTATCCCTGTAATCGTACAGCAACACTTTACCCGTAGCTTTTGATGGGTCGGGATCACCTTTTAACAGGTAGATCGCCACGGTATCGCCAAGATTTGGTTTACCAAAGCCGCGAAAGCTGCGGCGCACACTATCTATTGTGGCCCCGTCGGAAAAATTGAACTGGGGCGACACAAACCAGTTATCGGTAGGATCTGTGCCACCTACCGGATAATTGTGAGACAGGCTGCTGGGCGCGGAAAAAGGTGCGGAAGCAGCATATACCCAATAAGGTTTGGTACCCCCGCTAACCCCCATGCGAAAAAGCTGCCAGCCGGCTTGGTCTGCAGGCGTGTCAAAGCCGGAGGTATAAGGGAGTGTTGTCTGGGCCATGGATGGAGTGGCCAATGTCAGGCTCAGGGCCAGCGGGAAGAAAATCTTTGTTCTGATCATAGTGATTTTTGTTTGTACAAAACTAGGATCAGCATTGCTGCAGCTGTTGCTCTTTCGGTCTTTAAAATAGCACTTTTAAGCCCTGGATGGACACAAAACATAAGACTATCGTTTGCAGGATTCCGAAGGCGATACAACAGGGCAGCCAAAAACAAAAGAGGCTTCCTGCATACAGGAGGCCTCTTTGCTTTGCCGGAAAAGAAAGCACTTTACTCTTTGGCAATACGGGCATACACGGACGTACCATCGCGGAGCAGAGTATGCAGTATATAGGCAGCTGGCGGCATCTGTTGCATATCCAGGCGATCGGAGGCTTCCCGGCGGGCAACAAGCCTGCCACCCAGGTCGTACAGGCGAAGCTCTTGCACCGGGATCGGTGAAGTCACGTAGAGGTTTTCCCGTACAGGGTTGGGATAGTAACGCAATTGTAAAGAGATTGGCAGAGCAGGAACAATACCAGACGGCATTTTCCCGCTGACGGACAAATTGTCGAACCAAGTCTCCATCCACCCGTTGTCAGGATTACGGTATCGAAAAGCAATATAGGATTTGCCGGTTGCGGCCGGAATATCGATAGCACGCGTCTTATACCAGGTATTGTCATTGGTGTAGTCAGCTCCCCTGTAATCATACAGAAGTATTTTGCCTGTGGCTTTGGAAGGATCGGGATCTCCCCGCAACAGGTACAGCGCTATGGTATCACCCACTCCGGGCAGGCCAAGGCCGCCGAAGCGGCGGCGGAGGCTATCTATCGTCCCTCCACCGGAAAAATCAAATTCAGGAGACACAAACCAATCGTCCGTAAGCGTCTTGGTTGCGCTTACACTGATTTCATGTCCCAGGCTGTTGGGGTTAGAGAAGGAGGGTGTAAGACTGTATCTCCAGGAAGGCTTTGCGCTTTCCACAACCCCCAACTGGAAGAGCTGCCATCCGGCCTGCTCTGAGGCATTGTCGAAACCGCTGGTGTAAGGTAGTGCTGTCTGAGCCATGGATGGACCGGCCAATGCCAGGCTCAGGGCCAGCAGGAAAAGGGGGGTTGTTATCGTTGTCATTGTGTCTCTTTTTAGTTTGACCCAAAACTAGGATGACCCTTTCCGGGCTGATTGTCCTTTTAGCACTTTAAATGACACTTCTACGCCCTGGGCATTATTCTCAATATAATGGAGCAATTAAAGCATATGGCACCTATGAGCTGCTCTTTGCAGCAAGCTTTATTGCCCCACTTCGGTTCGGCCTTTGGATACAACAAAGACTCCTACAGTAAAACCCAGCTGAAAGGAGGGCCACACGAATATTTTATGGTGCTTCCATAGATAAGACGGTTCATTTATTGCAGGATAAACAATGCCGGTACTATAATTATGGTGTACCCTCAGGCCTGTCCCCCAAAACGCATTGAGTACAGGCCTTACCCTGCCTTTCCGCGACAAAAAAGCAGTATAGCCTATGAGGAACTTGCTGCCGTAGACGTGGGTAACATCGATGTCGGGATTGTACAGGGGATAATTCGCGAACACAAACTCAGGTCTTCTATCACTCCACCAGCACCGGTAAAAAAGCTGCATATCACCATACCAGTGCCCATGCTCCCGGAAGTAATATTTAAAATTGACACCCGCGGCAATGGCCCTTCGGGCGCTGAGGAGGAAATCCACATTCAAATTGTCCTTATCGAATAAATCTAGACCGCCATGGTCGTAATTGCCATTGCTCCGGTGCCGGTAAGCGGCGCTGAAACCAAAGGCGGTACGCCCTCTTTTGAGCTCCACTTGCAGGGGAATCTCCAGCACCAGCATCTGTAGCGGGGCGGTGCAGATGCTCAGTCCCCTCCGGGTACCGGTATCCGGCACGGCAGCGTAGGCGGTAAAGCAGAGCAGACAAGCCATGGTAAGGCCAAAACATCGTGTAAGAAACCGGATCATGTAATGCAAATAGAAAATTTTGAAAAAGAGGAGCAATGTACGGAAATACAGGCTTTGCAAGGTCTATTTTACTACTCCCGGTTGCGCATTACAACCGAAAGTAGCGGCTACACAACCAGCAGTAGCGGTCAGTTTGCCCGCAAGCGGCCGGCACGGGTATACCTTTGCATTGTCTTTAAAAAGGGACACTATATTTATGGAAACCAAAATGATCGGCGGCAAAATTGCCCTCGCCCGAAAAAAAGTCAACCTATCTCAGGCCCAATTGGCTGCACAATTATTCATCAGCCCACAGGCTGTAGGAAAATGGGAACGCGGAGAGTCTGTGCCTGATATTCTGACTATAAACCGTATCGCCGGCATACTGGATGTGGATCTGAACTATTTTTCAGAGCATACCCTACAACCCGGAACGATAATGGACAAAAACACCATGGGTGAAAGCACCGCTCCTGATACAGACCGGACGCTTACCAACTTTAGCGGTAGCGACCTGGCATACAGTGATTTCGCAGGGGTGAAGGCGCACAAAAGAAAATTTTATGGGAGTGCCTTACAGGAAGCGGATTTTTCAGATGCAGACCTGAGTGGCAGTACTTTTACCGGCTGTGATG
>DATJDO010000257.1:0-5687 GCA_035497375.1 Chitinophagaceae bacterium
TGAAGGCTTCGTAGCCAGTGATGGAGAGTTCATTATCGCGCATCTCCTCATATACCCTGGCAGCAGAGGCTGCACGGTGGTGGCCGTCTGCAATATAGGTACAGGGTACATCTTCCCTGAAAATACGGGTAATACTGGCCACTTTTGAGTAGTCGTCAACGACCCAGAAGGTATGCTTCACGCCATCTTCCGACACGAAATCATAGGCCGGGGCATGCTCCTTCTTCCAATTGTCAATAATGCTTTGCACATCTTCCTGGTCATTGTAGGCCAGGAAAACAATACCCGTTTGTGCACGGGTGGTTTTAATATGGTTGATCCGGTCCAGTTCTTTTTCCGGACGTGTGAATTCATGTTTTTTGATAATACCCTTCTCATAGTCCTCCAGCGAAGACCCGCAGACAAGCCCTGTCTGGGAGCGGCCATTCATCACCAGCTCATAGATATAATAGCAAGGCTCTTCGTCCTGGAAAAACACTTTATCTTCTATAAACTTATCCAGGTTCTCTTTTGCTTTCTGGTACACTTGTATGCTGTGCACATCAATGCCATCCGGCAGGTCGATCTCAGAGCGGGTAACATGGTAAAAATTGTACGGATTCTTACCGATGGCTCTGGCCTCCGGTACGTTTACAACATCATAGGGCAGCGTAGCTACTTGTGATGCTAATTCGGGTTGTGGTCTTAATCCTTTGAAAGGGCTGATTTTTGCCATAGTATCTTTTTACTTTTTTGTTTTCTTCTTTTCAAATTCCTGCAAGGTGTCCACAAGCTTTTGTACCTGTGCCAGGCTGATGGCATTGTACAGGGAAACCCTGAAACCACCCACGCTCCTGTGCCCTTCTATACCTTCTATTCCATTGGCGAGGCAATGTGCTGACAGCTCTTTTTCCAATGCTGTGTCTTTCATCCGGAACACCACATTCATCCTGCTTCGGTCTGCTGTATCTGCTACAGGTTCCAACAGGGTATTCCGCTCTACTTCCCCGTACAGCAATTGTGCCTTAGCCAGGGTTTCCTGCTCTATCGTATCAATGCCTTTTGCTTTGATCCAGCGTAAAGTTAACAGGGAAATATAGATTGCAAAAACGGGTGGTGTATTCAATACAGATCCGCTTTTTACCTGCATACTGTAATCCAGTATTGATGCTGATCGGCGCACTACTTTATCCAGCAGGTTTTTGCGCAGTACCACCAGTGTATTGCCTGCAGCACCCAGGTTTTTTTGCGCTACTGCATAAAAAAGGTCAAACTTGCGATACTCCCTTTTTTGCGAAAAAATATCGCTGCTCATGTCTGCAAATAAAGGAACAGGGCAATCAGGAATATCCTGCAACTGTGTTCCGTAAATGGTATTGTTTGTCGTCAGGTGTACATAAGAAAGCGTGTCCGGGATTGGCCGGTGCAACTCCGGAAAAACCGTATAGCCGATCTCCCTGCTACTGGCCAATATATCGACATTACCAAACAAGCGGGCGTGTTCCATGGCATCATAAGCCCAATACCCACTGTCTATATATCCTGCCGTAGCGCCTGCTGCCAGGAAGTTCATCGGTATCATCGCAAACTGCATACGTCCGCCCCCCTGCAGCCAAAGGACTTCATATTCTTCTGCAGACAAGCCCGCCAGCTGGAGCACCAGGCTTTTGCTTTCGGCAAGCAGTTCAGCAAACAATGGTCCCCGGTGTGGAATTTCGAGTATCGACAGACCGGTATCCCGGTAATTGAGCACCGCCGCAGCAGCTTCCGACAACACACTTTCAGGTAAAGCTGCCGGCCCTGCGCCGAAATTAATGATATCGCTTTTCTTCATTATCGGGTATGGTCTTCTGAAAAAGTCACACCGCCGCTGACGACGAATTTCATCGCTTCAGCCGCGTCCATTTTGGTTACCGGTCTTGTTTCGCTTTTATCGATCACGATCACCCAGCCGGATATAGCATAAGCATGTGGCATATATACGGCCACTTTATCCTCCATACCCATAGGCTCCATACTCTTTTGCGTGAGGAAACCGATGCGCCAGATCTCAGGGTTGGTATTCACACGCACCCAAACGGGCCTGTTAAATTTCCGTTTATCACCCACAAAGGAGCCCATGATGTCCTTTACCGATGAGTAAATATGTTTGATCCCGGGTGTATGTTCGAGCAGGTGATTAAAGCCATCAATGAGCTTGGCAAAGAAGAAGCGTGTACCCAGGTACCCTACTATTGTAACACAACTGATGACGATCAGGAAGCCCAGGCCTCTTGGCAGCTTAAACGGGATCAGTGTATCGACATTATCAAAAACAAGATAGATAACGTAGGCAGTCACAGCTGCCGGCCCTACAACCACAAGTCCCTGAAGGAAGGAGCGCAACAATAATTTGGCTAAACGGCGCATGGGGGATTCGGATAATTGAGGCCAAAGGTAAGGAGTATCCCGAAATACGCTGCTGCAAAATTACAGGCCGGGGAGCAGTATTAACAGTTACGATTTGTTGCCTGTATGCGCGCTGTTCTATACTTTTGAAGTATGGTTTCGCTTACGGAAGAAAATTATTTGAAGGCGCTGCTCACCCTTGCCAACGAAAAAGGGGAGGTCAGTGTCAACGAGCTGAGTAAACACCTGAATATAAAGATGCCTACGGCCAACAGCATGATGAAGAAGCTGGCCGATAAAAAGCTCGTTCATTATATCAGTTACAAACCGCTGCGCCTGACAGACAAAGGGCGGAAAGAGGCAGCCCTGGTGATCCGCAAGCACAGGCTTACGGAAATGTTCCTGGTAGAAAAAATGGGCTTTGGCTGGGAAGAGGTACATGCCATTGCAGAACAGATCGAGCACATTCATTCCACTGCTTTTTTTGAAAAGATGGATGCGCTGCTCGGCTACCCTAAGTTCGACCCGCACGGTTCACCCATCCCCGATAAGAATGGCAAAATGGAATGGATTGCGTTTGAATCGCTCAGCCATTGCCAGGCAGGCGACAGTGTGAAGCTGGAAGCCGTTATCCACTCCTCAGATGAATTCCTGAAATTCCTGAACTCGCGGGAGCTCAAACTGGGTACTCGTTTGAAGATCAAATCCATTGAAGGTTTCGACAAAAGTATGACCGTCAGCTACGGAAAAAGAACGGACGAAGTGCTGAGTGCAGTAGTCTGCGAAAAACTGCTGGTGTCAAAATAAAGCCGCTTAGCGTACCCCCTTGAGCTGCGTCTGGTACACTTCCGGGCGATTCTTGTTCACCGGAATCCCCAGGGCCTCGTAAATATCATCCTGTACCGCGGTACGTACGTTCAGCCGATTGATGGCGTTGTTCTCCGCATTCGGGTAAACGCGGTTAGACAGGAATACGAAGACGATACCATTGGCCGGATCGGCCCAGGCACAAGTACCGGTAAAGCCCTGGTGGCCGAAGCTATAGCCACTGCTGCGTTCTCCGCATGGGCCGGCATCATTACGCTCGTTCCCCGCTTTATCAAAGCCAAGACCCCTACGGCTTCCTGCAGCATTGTAGGCCGTAAATTTCTTTACTGTACTTTCTTTAAAGTAACGCCTGCCCTTGTACATCCCCTCGTCCTGCAACATCTGGAAGATAGCGGCCACATCTTCTGCTGTGGCAAAAAGCCCGGCATGGCCTGCCACACCGCCCAAAAGGGCCGCCCCCTGGTCGTGCACATAGCCTTGTATTTGTTGGTGGCGGAAGATCATATCATTTTCCGTCGGTGCGATCTGCACCAGCGGGAAGCGCTTCAAAGGCCGGTAACAGATATCTTTCAGCCCCATAGGCGTGTAAAAATTCTGTTGCACATAGGCGTTCAACGATTTGCCGCTCACTTCTTCCACTACCTTTTGCAGGAAGTAGAAATCCAGGTCACTATAGGTGTATTTGCCAGTAATCTCCAGGGGTTGGTCCAACACTCTTTTCCATATCGTATCGATAAAATTTCGATCCAGGTATAGGTTTTCCGCTACCTGCACCGTGTAGTCTCCATTCGCCGTTTTACGGTACAGGTCGCTGCGCAATGCTCCCGATGCCGGGTCGATGGTTTCTTTATAGAAGGGTATCCAGCTTTTTAATCCGGCCTGGTGCAGCAGCAGGTTCCTGATGCTGATATTGGCCTTATCAGTACCAATCACCCAGGGTAGATAATCTTTGAGGCGTTTATCCAATTGTATTCCCCCCTCTTCATACAGCTTCATCACGGCCAGCGTGGTACTGAGTACTTTGGTGAGGCTGGCTACATCGTAGAGCGTATTGTTGCTTACGGGTGTTTGTTTCCGGTAGTCGAAGTAGCCGAAAGATTTATTGTAGATCACTTTCCCGTTTTGCAGCGCCATTACCCTTGCACCGGGAAACACTCTTTCGTTCACACAGCGGTTCATCAAGCCTTCCAGCTTGCTGATAGCTGCCGGCACAAGGATACCCCCAGCGACAGGATTGTCTATTTTTTTCAGATCGTAAGGGATAGCTGCCTGGGCAGTAAATTGTTCTCCGCTTTTCATATCGGGACATACGGTCACGGGCAGGTTACCTTTGGCAGGAATGTTACCGGAAAGTACTTCGGCCATAATCTTCTGGCTGGAACTATCGTCTTCATATAATACAACAGCGGACCGCACACCACAAAACTGCTGCATCAGGTACGCGTTACCCATCAGCACCAGTATGGTTTTGGGGTGATTTTGTATTGATTGTACAAATTGCAACAAGGCCGGATCCATGTTATAATTTTTTGCCGGGTAGAAACTGGTACCATGTATTGCGATGATGTTCGCATCAAAAGAAGAGAGGTTTGCCGCCGTCTCGTCCAGCAGTGCTTTTTTGCTGCCTGCAGGCAACCAGGTACTGGCCATACCTTCAAATTTACCCACCAGTTCCCGCTCCAATACAGACGATGTGGCATTCACGCCAATATAACGCACCTTCTTTCCCTCTGTGGATAAGACTTCCATCAGTTTGTTGTTATCCTTCAGCAGGGTAGCTGCGGCTTCGGATACTTTACTGCGCAGAGACAACGTGTATTGGTTCAGGTCGTTGGTAATATTCTGTGTGCTGATGGGCTTGAAGCGATGCACACCATAACGGTGCTTTGCCATCAGGATTTTCTTTACCCGCCTTCCAAGCTCTTCTTCGCTCACGGTACCGTTGGCAATAGCGGCTTTTATCTTCTCTATCGCTACAGGAACATTTTGAGAAAACAGCAATACATCGTTGCCGGCAATAAAGGCACGCAGGTCCACTTCTCCCGGTTGAAAATATTTTGCCACGCCGTCCATATTCAGCGCGTCGGTAAATACCAGGCCTTTGAAACCCATCTCTTCCTTCAGCAGACCTGTTACTGTATTCCTAGAGAGGGTGGTTGGTATGTGCGGCTCTGATTCCAGGGCGGGCACATCGAGATGGGCTATCATGACGCTTTGCGCGCCTTCTTTGATCAATTGCCGGAAGGGGTATAATTCTGTCTGGTGCAGCTCCTGCAAGGATCCGCGAATAACAGGAAGGTCCTTATGCGAGTCCACATCAGTATTACCATGACCGGGAAAATGTTTCAGGCAAGCCATTACGCCGTTATCCTGCAAGCCTTTCATATACGCTTTACCTAAGAGGGTCACCCATTGTTTTTGTTCACCGAAAGAGCGACTGTTGATTACCGGGTTACCGGCATTATTGTTGATGTCCACGTCAGGAGAGAAGT
>DATJDO010000258.1:0-4829 GCA_035497375.1 Chitinophagaceae bacterium
CGCTTGGGTAAGCGCGGTTATTACCCGTTTGACAGCCGCATCGGTATCGCCTCAGGCAAAGCGGAAATCCAGGGGCATTTTGATGATGCGGACAGTACCCATACCCGTACAGAGAACTTTGTAAACATAGAAGCTTTTTTCGGTGGCCGTAAAGAGATCATTACCTCCAAGCAATTCAGCGGCTGCAATGCCACGGCGATTTGCGGCGGCGCGGAGATCAACCTGATGCAGGCGGACAACATAGCCCAACCCATGATCATTGACCTGCGCGTGGTGTTCGGTGGCATTGAAGTCATCGTGCCTTCACACTGGGAGGTGATCAATGAAGTAGATGTGCTGTTTGGCGGCATTGAAGACAAAAGAAACCTGCGTACCTCCGATATAGGAGAAGCTAAAAAACTGCTGCTACGCGGCTCTGTTACCTTTGGCGGACTGGAATTGAAATCTTACTAATTCACCACCTGATCCTTACCGGCCTTGCTGCAGTTCTTCTCCCGATACAGCCGCCTCCTTCCGCTACCGATACTGCTCTTTGTATTCGGGATTGCCACATTGCCGTTCAGCTCCGGCGACACGCTTCCCTGGCGATCTATCGGTATCGATATTGTCATTCACCTGGTGCTGGTATTTGTCGTGAGCCTGGTATTGGAGTGGCGTATACGGAAATATCCCACCAAAGTACTCGCTACAGCACATGCTTCCCTTCTGGCCTTTCTGAACGCTACCCTGCTCTTTGTCATTGCAGACCTCTTTCTCTGCTCCCTGGTGTTTAATGATAAAAACTACCTGGCCTATGTAGATGACACCGAATCCATGCGCTTCATCATGTCCTGGCTGTGCCTGGGCTGGCTGGCACACATTACGGTATTGCGTAAACACCAGGCAAACAACCAGAAAGACCTGGAACTGCACCAGCATGCGGTGATCAGCCTGCGCGAAGCGGAATTATTCCGCCTGCGGCAGCAACTGCAACCACACTTCCTGTACAACAGCCTGAACTCTATCAATGCATTAATTCAGCTGGATGCGGAAAAAGCACAGGAAATGGTCGGCCGCCTGTCCGACTTTCTGCGCCTGTCTGTACGGCGGGATGTAGAAGAGTACATCAACATCACTGATGAACTGGATTATATTGAAGCCTACCTGGCTATAGAATCCGTACGCTTTGGCAATCGTCTGAAGGTCGAGATCGGCAAAAGCGGTGAAAACTGGCAGCAGGCACGCATTCCGGCCTTTATCCTGCAGCCTGTGCTGGAAAATGCCATCAAATTCGGCCTGTATGGCAATACCGGCCAGGTTGTGATCCGCATCGACATCAGCCTGCACGAAAAGATGCTGCACATTAGTATAGAAAACCCATTTGACCCCAGTACACAAGCGCCCCGCGGAACGGGCTTTGGCCTGGAGGGCATTGCCCGCCGCCTCACCATACTCTATGCCCGCACCGACCTGCTCGAAGTAAAAAAGCAGAACCACATTTTCTCCACCCTTATTAAAATTCCTCAATAACGATGTATAAAGTAATTGTAATCGACGACGAACCGCTGGCAAGAGCACTGGTGATCAAACTGCTGCAGGCCTATCCCGGCTTTGAAGTGGTGGACGAATGCGCAGACGGTTTCGAGGCCTTTAAAAGCATTACAAAGCACAACCCGGACATCATTTTCCTGGACATACAGATGCCGCGTATCAATGGTTTCGAACTATTGGAAATGTTGGACAAGGCTCCGGCAGTGATCTTTACCACAGCCTTTGACGAATATGCATTGAAAGCCTTTGAAAGCCATGCGGTGGATTACCTGCTGAAGCCGATCACAAAGGAACGCTTCGACAAGGCAATACAGAAATGCCAGCACAGCGCACTGGCCCAAAACATCAGCGCGGTGACGCAGCTTATCGAGGACCAGGTGTACGAAGGCTACCAGCACCGTATCGTGGTCAAAGACAAAGGCAATATACGCATCATACCCGCCGAAGAGATTTATTATATAGAGGCCAATGATGATTATGTAAAAATCGTAACGAAGGAAGGGGCTTACCTGAAAAAGAATACACTGACCAACCTGGAAAAAATCCTCGACCCGAACCAGTTTGTACGGGTACACCGCTCTTACCTGATGCCGATCAGCCAGCTGCAAAGTATAGAGCCTTACGAGAAGAACAGCCATATTGCGCTACTGCACTGCGGCATGAAGGTCCCGGTAAGCCAGTCGGGGATGACACGGCTGAAAACATTGCTGGGCCTGTAGCACGGCAGGAAAGAAAATATATTGTCCCCGGGTGAAAAATGAAGTGAAAAAATTTTCCGTTCCCGGAAAAAATTCCCTACATTTGCGCTCCACTCAAAGGAAACAATGGTCGGGTGGCCGAGTGGTTAGGCAGAGCTCTGCAAAAGCTCGTACAGCGGTTCGAACCCGCTCTCGACCTCCAAAAGCGATAACAGTACTGTTGTCGCTTTTTTTATGCATCGTCTCTCCTGTTTGTCACAATCAATACACTAGTATAGTACTGTTTACTTTACCAACATTGAAGTATATAAGCTGTTCCTCGCAATGACGGGTTTCACGTAAAGTTACCCTCAGAAAAATCCAACCACATGCTGCCCTACTGACGCAAGCACAGCTCCAGCGGGTCTATACCCCTATTCCTCCTATCGTCGGAATGACAACAGCGAACCAGTAATGTTGTCGCTTTTATGTTATGGATTATTGAAGGAAGCGGAAATAAGTATGCCCGTAAATAAAAACAAAGCACACGCTGCCATTCCGAGGAACGAGGAATCTATACATTAATCATACCAAGATTACACAAATTATACGCAGCATCGAGAGATCCGCTGCCTACCGTCAGGCTGGCTCCCTGAGCCGGGATGACAGCGTATCCATGAATAATCTCTTATCTTTATACGTATGAATTTTCAGTGATGAACCAGGTAAACTTCAGAAAGTATAGTGCATCAGACAGAAATGCATGTAAAGCAGCATTCAAATCGAACGTTCCCCGTTTTTTTACACCTGGAGAGGTTGACGATTTTGAACATTTTTTAACCCGCCTTGACGATCAGGCCAACCCGGACAATCCTCCATATTATGTCTTGATTGTAGGGCATGAAGTCATTGGTTGCGGCGGATTTGGCAGGAAAGAAGAAAGCGATGCTGTAACATTTGTCTGGGGGCTTATTCACCATGATTATCATAAAAAGGGCTATGGAGCACAGCTCTTGATTTTCCGTCTTTCTGAAATCAAAGTACAATTTCCCGGTACACAGGTGATTTTGGATACAACCCAGTTCTCGTATTCATTCTTCGAAAAATATGGGTTCAAAACCGTGAACATTACACAGGATTTTTATGCTGCAGGCATGCATCGATACGACATGGTGCTGGAGCATTAATCTTCCGACAGACAGGCTCCCAGGATCGGGATGACAGTCCCCGACATACAATCCATCCCCTCAGCCCCAAAGGCGAGCTGTCTGCAGGACTGAGCAATTATTCTTCCCTGCTTTGCATCACCTTCAGGTATGCTTATAAAAAAAGCACCCTCCAGAAGGAGAGTGCTGGCAAGGGATCATTTTATTTTATGGATTCAGGGTAACATTCAGCGAAGTCGGCCCGGTGAAAGCGAAAGTAATATTGTGATTCCCGGGCCTGGGCACTGAATCAAACACGTAGACCTCTCTCTTTCCGGTCCATGTGCACAACCATCTACTGAAACGGGCAGCATTTTTAGAAATGCTGCCCGTTGAGATGCCTTTTTAACGATTACAGTTTCGTAAACCGGTACACCGCATTCCCTTCCGCAGTAGAAAGCCGGACAAAATACTGGCCTTGTGGCAGGCCGCCCACATCAAGCCGGTTACTGCCCGGCTGCAACGCTACAGGCTGTTGAACAGAACGGCCGCTGATATCCATCATCTGTGCCGAAGCCCGCTCAGCCATGCGAGATTCTACAAACAGCTCCTGCTGCACCATCGTCGGGTATACCTTAAAATGTGGGGTTACATCAATCTCGCCGATTGAAGTGAGCGAATAGTTTGGAATAAAACGATAGACAGTGCCATTTTCCGGGTAAGTATTTACGGTAGGCGCCGTACCAACGGAGTTTGCACTATCGACAACCGGATTGGCCGGATCGCCAGCCAGGCAATAAAACTTGTTATATATCCGTGCCCTGATATCAAAGTCCTTGAAATATCCAAACAAGCGAACCCCTATTGATTCTTTCATATAAATAAGATTGGATGGCCCGAACCGGAATTCCACGATATTGCTGCTTTCATAAAGCCAGACCTGGAAGTCTGCAGAATCATTGTTTGTTCCATTGTTTTGTATTTCACCATTGAAACCGACGTTAAAAAACTCCAGCTTAAAAATCTTGTTGGGGCTTGTACCGCTGATTTCATAACGGATAGGCGACTGAGGAATACTGTCCATAGACCTGTCCCTGACATACGCGGCACAGGGGAAAAAAGCATTGACTGTGTAATCGGTATCAGAAGCAGGAGCGATCATCCCATCGGTTACAAAACAAAAATCCGTAACTGTGCGGTCACCGATATCCGCTGTAAAACCGAGTGGAATTTTAAACCTTTCCTTGACCCAGACTTTACCGGCCGTCAGGTTGGTTCCCCCGGTTAACGGAACATACGGTTTCCCGTTTTCTACTTTGAACGTGTAGATGTCCATAGACTGACCGAAAGATAAATAAGTGGACAAAATGCCTAATAATAAGAGTGCTTTTTTCACTGGATTTCAATTTTAGTTGAAACCAAATTAGCACATAACACAAGCGGCTTGAGCTCAATTTTTTAAGCGTGTCCATTTACC
>DATJDO010000259.1:0-2829 GCA_035497375.1 Chitinophagaceae bacterium
CACTTTTGTCCACCACCTCGCAACCGCCATAATAGCGCTTGCCGGGGTAGCCTTCCGCGTATTTGTTGGTCATGACATTACCCATAGCCTGCATGACCTGCATGCTGGTAAAGTTTTCCGAGGCGATTAATTCCAGGCCCCTGCGTTGACGCTCCAGTTCTTCCCGGATCAGTCCGAATATTTCGTGATCGTGTGTCATATTATTCATGTTCGAGCCGCTAAAGTACATTGAAATCCTGTATTTGTAAAGAGCAGGACCAATAGTGCCGCATCCTTATTGCAGCAAGGCTTCTATTTGTCGCTCATTTTTTAGCAACTGCCTTCTGAGTGGGCTAAAAGGCCAGCTGCTTTTCAGTTTGGAAAGCCGGTCAGGTGCTGGAATGAAGAGCAGGTTCTTGATCCAGCTCCATGCCAGGTATTGGTGAAATACCCTGGATAATTTGATATAGATAATCTGTACTCCGGAGTCCGACTCTTCCAGTATGCCTGCGAGTTCCGAAGGGTCGATGAGGGAACTGATAACGAGTACAGTCCCTTTTTTAGAAGAAAAATAACTGCGTGTACTGTTCTTGTTTTGCCATACACTGTTGCTCACAATGCGTTCGTCTTTTTCCTGTTCCGTCGGTTGGCCTTTAATCGAAAACTCCTGGTCCGGGATATACTTCATCTTCCATTCCTGCCGTTGCAGCGCCTCATAAACTGCCCAGACATTACTTTTGTAATAATTGAGCATTTCAGCAAAATAAGGGCCTCCCGACGGTGTGCTGATGGTCGTATAAAAGCTGGCATAAAAATACAGGTGTGATGCATAGGGTTCCATGCGCTCGGGAATACGTACAACCAGGTCCCTGTTTTTCGCAAATACTTTCCAGACAATACGCCTTACATCATCGCCGGATTCAAAGTCTTTATAGTTCAGGTACTCGCCTTCTACCTTGCGCAGCTGGTCAATACGGATATCCATTGTATCCGTTTTTTTAGGGGCGATTTCCTCTGCATTATGAATGCTGTGCTTCGGTGACTGGTAAAAATCACCTGCCTGACTGGAAAATACCGGCAAGGAAAGCAAGTGAAACATATCTTCAAAAAAAACAATGCTTCCCCTGATCTGGTATTCTTTGATATCTGGAAGGCTGATACGGCTGCGTCCGCTTATCGCTTCCCGCAACAGGGCATTCTTTTTCATGCGGGCGGATAACAAGCTGAATTTGCCCGTCAGCTGATTGTTGTCGTAAAACAACCTGCCTTTTACAATACCCAGGATAGGTTTGATCGCTTTGGCTATACTGGCTTCCAGGTATTGTTTTCTTTTTCCGTTCTGCTCTTCCGTATAGAAATTCAGCTGTAGCGAGGTCTTGTTTTTCCTGCGCAGCCAAATGAAGTACAACCAGCTTGACAATGTGCTGATCAGCGAAAGGACAATAAGGCTTAAGATGAGCCAGGCTACAAAAATAGCCATCAGGTGCACAAAAGGTAATTGCGCATCGCTCATGTTTTCTTTAGTGATGGGGCGGTACAGCATTTTGTACGCTATCCAGGCCAGGGCGCCAAAGAAAAGTGTATTCCAGGTAAAGGGAATATACTGAAAGGCATAAATGATGCGGTGACTCCAGCGCTTTCT
The DNA here is from genome assembly GCA_035497375.1 of Chitinophagaceae bacterium. Classification (GTDB taxonomy): domain Bacteria; phylum Bacteroidota; class Bacteroidia; order Chitinophagales; family Chitinophagaceae; genus Rurimicrobium. Next base: position 1,622 of record DATJDO010000259.1, read on the forward strand.
TTTCATGATGCAGCAGACCTTGGTAAAGGCTCACAATATTACAACGTTTGCTAAATAATCATCTGTTAGCTTTTTACAAAAAACTTACCGCCAAGTTCCTGTCTCCTGGCCACTGCCAGATTATGTAAAGAATGACTGAAATGATATAAAAGCAAGGAGCGGCCGATGCAACATCTTTACATGAAAAATACCGGGTATGTGGGCGAAAATCAATCGGAACCATGTTTATATACATCCCGATACGGGTTTCTACAGGGCACATTGTGAAGTTTTTCCCGGCAAACAGCAAGAAATAGTCTTACATTGTAGGGTCAAAACCACACCGTTTACCTTCAATAATACGCAACACTGATCAACCAATTTCTAAACGTACAATTATGGAATACACTAACTACGAAGGACAGACAGCTTTGATTACCGGGGCCACCAGTGGTATCGGGCTGGAGCTGGCGCACTGCTTTGCTGAGGACGGTTACGATATTGCATTGGTATCGCGCAATATTACCGAGCTTAAAAAAGTGGGGAAAGAATTGCAGGACACTTATGGGGTGCAGACTTACGAGATTGCTGCAGACCTCATGCAGCCAGGGGCGGCACATGAACTGTATGAAAAGATAAAACATCTGGGACTCCGCATAGATGTACTGGTGAACGATGCCGGCCAGGGTATATGGGGGAATTTTGTAGATACAGACCTGGATAAAGAGCTGGATATTATCCAGCTCAACATAAGCTCCGTTGTTGTACTCACAAAGCTTTTTCTGCGGGAAATGGTTGCCCGCAATTCCGGTAAAATACTGCAGCTGGCTTCTACAGCCAGTAAGGCACCATCTCCCTTGCTCAGTGTTTATGCAGCGACTAAGGCCTTTGTGTACAATTTCACACAGGGCCTGATCAATGAATTGAAAGATACCAATGTGACGATGACGGCGCTGATGCCTGGTCCTACCAATACTGACTTCTTTCATAAAGCCGGTGCCGAGCAAACAGTGGTGTACCTGGAAGCCGACCTGGCCGATCCGGCCGACGTGGCCAGGGATGGTTATGAAGCCCTGCAGGATGGCGCCACCAAAGTGGTCTCAGGATTCAAAAATAAAGTCCAGTCAGCGCTGTCTAATTTCATGAGCGACGAAGCACTGGCAGAACAGACCCGGCAGCAAATGAACCCGAGCGAAAAAGAACATAAAGGGATACAGTAACCTGCTCTT
>DATJDO010000260.1:0-10659 GCA_035497375.1 Chitinophagaceae bacterium
AGTTCTTCGATAATAAACGAACCCTGCAGCGGGTTTTCGTTTTTGGCCAGACCCAGTTCCTTGTTGATGATGAGCTGGATGGCCATCGCGCGGCGCACACTTTCTTCCGTAGGTGTGGTAATCGCTTCGTCGTAGGCGTTGGTATGCAGTGAATTACAGTTGTCGTAGATCGCATACAGGGCCTGCAGGGTGGTGCGGATATCGTTGAAGTCGATCTCCTGTGCGTGCAGGGAACGGCCGGAAGTCTGGATATGGTATTTCAGCATCTGGCTGCGCTCGTTGCCTCCGTATTTCAGCTTCATCGCTTTGGCCCAGATACGGCGGGCGACACGGCCGATCACGCTGTACTCGGGATCAATACCATTGCTGAAGAAGAAGGAAAGGTTAGGTGCAAAATCGTCGATATGCATGCCACGGCTCAGGTAGTATTCTACAAAGGTGAAACCATTGGAGATCGTAAAGGCCAGCTGGGAGATCGGGTTCGCTCCTGCTTCGGCAATATGGTAGCCGGAGATGGAGACGCTGTAGAAGTTGCGCACGCCTTCGTTGATGAAATATTGCTGCACATCGCCCATCACCCGAAGCGAAAATTCAGTAGAGAAAATACAGGTGTTCTGTGCCTGGTCTTCTTTCAGAATGTCTGCCTGCACGGTACCGCGCACGGCTTTCAGGGTTTTTGTTTTGATGTCATTGTACACATCGGCCGGTAATACCTGGTCCCCGGTTACCCCCAGCAGCATCAGGCCCAGGCCATTATTGCCTTCCGGAAGATTGCCGTTCTGTCCTTCGGCCGCCTGGCCGATACCTACAGTGGCGCTGTAGTAAGGTCTGTCGATACCTCTTTCTTTATAGATCGTGTCGATCTTTGCCTGTACTTCCGCTTCCAGGCCATTGGCTTTGATGTACAGTTCGCATTGCTGGTCGATGGCAGCATTCATAAAGAAAGCTGTAATCGTCGGCGCAGGGCCGTTGATCGTCATCGAAACAGAGGTTTTAGGATCGGCAAGGTTAAAGCCGCTGTAGAGTTTTTTGGCATCGTCCAGGGTCGGTACACTCACACCTGAGTTGCCGATCTTTCCGTAGATATCCGGACGATGATCCGGGTCCTGACCATAAAGGGTAACGCTGTCAAAAGCCGTGCTCAGGCGCGCTGCAGGCAGGCCTTTGCTCACGTAGTGGAAGCGTTTGTTGGTACGTTCGGGGCCGCCTTCACCGGCAAACATGCGGGTGGGGTCTTCGCCTTCGCGCTTGAAGGGATAGATACCGGCGGCATACGGGAATTCACCGGGGAAGTTTTCGCTCAGGGCCCATTGCAGGATCTCTCCCCAGGCTTCAAACCTTGGAACGGCTACTTTAGGGATCTGCGAATGCGATAAAGACTCGGAATGCGTTTTGATCTTCAGTTCCTTATCGCGCACTTTAAACGTATAGTATTCATCCTGGTATTGGCGTTTTTTGGCTTCCCAGTTTTTCAGCAGTTCCAGGTTTTTCGGGTCGATGTCCAGGGCTGTGTTCTGGTACACTTCTTCCAGGGTTTTGATCAGACGGTCTTTGTCTTCCACCTGGCTGGCAGCCAGTGTTTCAATAGTCTTGCGGATACCAAACAGTTTTTGCGCCACAGCAGCCTGATCTTTGGAGCGTTTGTCATAACCGCGGTTGTTCTCCGCGATCTCGCTGAGGTAGCGTGCCCGCGCTGGGGGGATGATGAAGATCTTTTCGCTGAGTTCGTCGCTGGCGCTGAATTTGGATTGCAGGTCAGCACCTGTTTTCTCGACTATCTTGTCCATCAGTGCGCGGTACAGGGTATTGGTACCGGGGTCGTTGAACTGCGAAGCGATGCTGCCGTATACGGGCATCGTTTCGGCGTCTTTATCAAATAATTTATGGTTACGCTGGTATTGTTTTTTTACATCGCGCAGGGCGTCCATAGCACCGCGTTTGTCAAATTTGTTCACCGCTACGATTTCGGCAAAGTCCAGCATGTCGATCTTTTCGAGCTGTGTGGCGGCACCGTATTCCGGCGTCATGACATACATGCTCATGTCGCAGTGTTCGGTGATCTGCGTATCGCTCTGGCCAATACCGGAGGTCTCAAGGATGATCAGGTCATACTTGGCCGCTTTGAGGATGTTTACAGCATCGTGAATATAGCGGGAAACGGCCAGGTTGCTCTGGCGCGTAGCCATAGAGCGCATGTACACACGCGGGTTGCGGATCGCATTCATGCGGATACGGTCGCCCAGCAAAGCACCGCCGGTTTTACGCTTGGACGGGTCTACGGAAATGATACCGATGTGTTTTTCCGGGTAGTCCAGCAGGAAACGGCGCACCATTTCGTCTACCAGGGAGCTTTTACCCGAACCGCCGGTACCGGTAATACCCAGCACCGGTGTTTTGCTTGTAGCGGCCTGCTCCGAGATGTTTTTCAGCATTGCAATTGTTTCCGGCAATTCGCTGAAGTTTTCCGCGGCAGAGATCAGGCGGCCGATGTCTTTGGGATTTTTATCCTGCAGGTGCCCGGCTTCGCCGTTCAGCTGGTTGCCGGTCGGGAAATCACTTTTTTCCAGCAGGTCGATGATCATGCCTTCCAGGCCCATAGCGCGGCCATCGTCGGGGGAGTAGATCTTCGTGATACCGTATTGGTGCAATTCTTCTATTTCTGTCGGTAAGATCACACCACCACCGCCGGCAAAGATGCGGATGTGTCCGCAGCCTTTTTCTTTCAGCAGGTCATACATGTATTTCAGGTATTCCACATGCCCGCCTTGGTAACTGGTCATGGCGATGGCATTGGCGTCTTCCTGTATCGCACAATCCACTACGTCCTGCACACTCCTGTCGTGCCCCAGGTGGATCACTTCGGCCCCGTTGGATTGCATGATACGGCGCATAATGTTGATGGCGGCATCGTGCCCGTCGAACAGGGATGCAGCGGTAACGATACGGATCTTATTCTTTGGTGTAAACATAAAAGAACTTAAATTTTAAAATATTTCTGTGTTCCGGCCTGCAAAATTACAGCATTATCTTTGTTATCATAGGAATGTGTATTAATGTGCGGAATGTGCTTAATGTGTTCGACAGAAATCAGCATTTTAAATGTTACTCTATAGTATAAATGCCCATAAAACTGAAGATCAGGAAAGCATGCTACATAAATACATCATTTCAGTTATTTGTCAATAATTGACCAATTACCGAATTGCCAAATTGGCTAAATTTGCTCCCTATGATTTTCTCCTCGAGGCTGATTGAAGATGCGGTTGCTGAATTTTCCAAACTACCCGGTATCGGTAAAAAATCGGCGCTGCGCATGGTGTTGCACCTGCTGAAGCAGGATACGGCCGAGGTGCGCTCCTTTGCCGATGCGCTACTGCATATGAAGGAAGACATTACCTTTTGCAGTGAATGCCACAACATTTCCGACACGGCAGTCTGCGCGATCTGTGTGAACACACAACGCAACAAAACCCAGATCTGTGTGGTGGAAAACATCCGCGATGTGATCGCCATCGAGACGACGCAGCAGTACAATGGCGTATACCATGTGCTGGGCGGCATCCTGTCGCCACTGGATGGTGTAGGCCCCGATCAGCTGCAGATCCAATCGCTGGTGGACCGGGTAAACAAAAACCCGGATATGCAGGAGATCATTATGGCGCTGAACCCTACGCTGGAAGGGGATACAACCGTGTATTACATCTCCCGCCAACTGCAACACCTGCCGGTGAAGATTACCACCATTGCCCGGGGCATCTCTTTTGGCGGGGAGCTGGAGTATGCGGATGAAATGACCCTGGCGCGCTCCATATCGAAGCGCCTGCCGATCGATAATTATGTGAATATCAACGGACAGTAATGGTGATTTCAGATTTGTGAGGTATGATTTTTGAGTATCACCAATCCTAAATCTGAAATCAAAGATTTGAGGATTAGAAATCCCCCTGCGTCAATCCATGAAAGGGAAATACTACTGTTGCCTTTTATTTTCTGTTATATTTTGCTTCATTCCACTATATAGTCTCCATAATTATATTGTGTACAAGGCGGCCATTACCCAGAGCAGTCCGATTGAATACACTTTTACCGGAAAGGAAAAACGGGGAGGGCGTGGCAGTTACTATGTCATGAACGTGGTTTACAAGAACGAATCCTACACTGTAGGGATTACCGGCAGGGATTATGTACAAGATGACAAGCAATTCCCCGATTTGTTCTATTCGGATACTAATGGAATTGTGTGCTCCGAATGGGACATGAGGGCTTCACTAAGCGTTTTTGTGCTGTTTTCAATCGGACTTATAGCTGCCGTAACAGGAGTGATATGGTATAGGAGGAAAGCAGGACCCGAAAAATGGTGATTTCAGATTTATAAGGTATGATTTTTGATTGCCTGACCATTTCAGGTTTAAGAATGATGATTTCAGTTTTTGTAGTCAGGTCAATCCCAAATCTGAGATCAAAAATCTCCAATCCCTCTAATCCGAAATCAAAATTCAAAAATCCCCATTAAGGCCTATTTTTGCCGAAATTTTTCCCGACAAATGGAATTGCAACAACTCCAACAGATGGCTGCCCAGGTGCGCCGCGATATCGTAAGAATGGTGCACGGTGTGCAAAGTGGTCATCCCGGAGGCTCTTTGGGTTGTACAGACTTTATGGTCGCCCTTTATTTTGAAGTGATGAAGCATCAGCCTGAATCCTTTGATATGGATGGCCTGAACCAGGATTTGTTCTTCCTGTCCAACGGGCATATTTCTCCGGTGTTTTACAGCGTGCTGGCCCGCTCCGGCTACTTCCCCGTATCGGAACTGGCTACATTCCGTAAGCTGAACTCGCGCCTGCAGGGACACCCGACCACGCACGAACACCTGCCCGGTGTGCGCATTGCCAGCGGTTCGCTGGGCCAGGGCCTGAGTGTGGCATCCGGTGCTGCATTGGGTAAGAAATTAAACAAAGAAGCAGATACTACAGTCTATGTATTAATGGGCGACGGCGAATTGCAGGAAGGTCAGAATTGGGAAGCAGCATTGTTTGCCGCACATCACAAGCTGGACAACCTGATCGCAACGGTTGATGTAAACGGCCAGCAGATTGACGGTCCGACAAAAAATGTGATGAACATTGCCCCGCTGCGCGAAAAGTTTGAAGCGTTCGGCTGGGAAGTATTGGATATGCAGGGAAATGACATGACAGCCGTGCTGAACGGGCTTGCCGCTGCAAAGACTCTGTGCGGTAAAGGAAAGCCAATCTGTATCCTGATGGAGACAGCAATGGGTAAAGGGGTGGATTTTATGGAAGGCACACATGAATGGCATGGAATTGCCCCTAATGACGCACAACTGGAAAATGCATTGGGCCAGCTCATTACAGTAGGTTCCGAAGATTATTAATTACTATACAAACTTTCAGAACATAGCCCTGCCAATTGCAGGGCTTTTTTTTATACATAACTTAAGTTGTATAAGATAAATTTCACTAGACTATATTCTATATTATTGTTTACCAGTATAGTTTTTAGCGAAGTAAAGGTTGAAAAATATTATAAATCGTTTCTTTTTCGATGCCTACTTTTGTCTGGCACCCACAAAAAAGTGCATCATCCTTATGAACTATTTAAGAGCGCAAATGCTGTTTGACGACTCGCTGCATTACACATGGAGCGAAAGAGGAGAAAGTGAGGAAATAAGCAATAGCGAAATCCTGGACAGAACTAATGGAGCACAAGTACTTCAGTTCATCAATGAGTTTGCCGTAGAGTTGAGTGTTAGGGAGCTTGAGGAACTACGGGAGATCGAGTTTTTACTGCGCTATGGTACACCAAGTAGTGTGCGGTCTGTCAGCGAAATCAAAGATCTGATCCGCTTTAAGCTGGAAAGCCAGAAGGTAGCGGCTGTTTAAGACTTTTCTTGTCAGTCCTGCCAGCGCGTTATCCTGTACCTGCGATACGCTCAATCCCACGCGTGGTTCTCTGATTCCCCACCTACCACTACCGGAAGTCATTGAGTTTTGCAAGCAGATGACAACGCTGTTCTGTTGGCCTGTATAAAAGTGTTCCGCAAAATATACCTGTTCGTACAGAATGATACGAGCCGATCGGCTTTGAGCAAAAGATAGTCCCGGAGAATTTTAAAATTCTCCGGGATTTTTTACTGATACATATCCTGCAGGTTTGTAGTAAAGGCAGCCAATACGCAAAAAGGCAGGGTCCTCCGCAACTCCTTCAGAAAGGCGGGGTACTCTAAATTGTAGTATTTTCACGCTTCATAAAAAGCAACTGTTATACTGAAGCGATGAATATTCTTTCTATTGCGCCCTACACGCTCTTTCCGGTCAATAGCGGGGGGCGGTCCGGCATTGTATACCTGAACGACGGCTTGGGCAGGCTCTGCAATCTTTATACCCTTACCACTAAAGACACAGCAATACCTTCACCGGAGTATCACTTTACGGTTTTACCTTCTTTCCCCAAATCGGCTGTAAGATACCTGCCATTTGTAAATTTTTTCATCATTAAGCATGCTATCAGGAAGTATCGTATCGATGCCATTGTTTGCAATCATCCGTATATGATGCCCGGAGCATACTGGGCGGCAAAGGTTTTTGGAATACCCGTTTTTCAACGCAGCCATAATATAGAGTCGGAGCGCTTTAAAACCATTGGTAAAAAATGGTGGCCCCTTATGAAATGGTATGAGCAAAAAAGTATGCATTGGGCCGATGGTGTTTTTTTTATATCAGAAGAGGATATTGAATGGGCAGAGCGCAATTACGCAGTAGCCCCCTCGAAGAGTTTTCTGATCCCTTTTGGCACAAACATAGAGGCTGCGCCACCGCCGGATGATACGTTGAAAATAAAACTGGCAGATCAGTTAAAAATAAACCCTCATAAAAAATGGATTTATTTTCTGGGCGTTTTAGATTATTACCCTAATGAACAGGCTGTGCTCAACATACTCCACCATGTCGTACCCAGAATCAGCCATGCAGGAGATGAATACGAACTCATTATTGCAGGTAAAGGGTTGTCTGCTGATATAATACGAGAGATCAGTACTGTAGAAAATGTGCATTATACAGGGTTTATTGATAAGCTTGATGATTTCCTGATGGCTTGTGATGTGATGCTTAATCCCTTGCTGCTGGGAGGAGGTGTGAAAACAAAGCTTATAGAAGCCTTAGCCTATAATAATTCAGTCGTTAGTTTTGACGCAGCTGCAATCGGTGTGGAGCAGCAACTTTGCGGCGGTAAGTTGCTCACTGTCAAAGATCATGATTGGGATGCGTTTGCCGCCACCATTATCAGCACCCTGGGTGCTGAGACCAAGACCCAAACCCCGGATAGCTTTTATAAAAATTATTATTGGGGCAGTATCGCCCAAAAAGCAGTTGGCATTTTAAAATCTTTCCGAAAAAGCCATTCCGGGTAAGCGCCGAACTAATATCCGGAGTGTAACAGGCTTCTTCCAGACGATTATTAGTTACAGGTGCCAGCGGGGCATGAAAATTTGGAGTATTTTTACAGGCTCAAAAAAAGTACATAATTGATCTCGCCCGCATCCATACAGGAAGTCATGAACCGCGCCGACATTGTAGAAGTCGTCGGCCAGTTCGTTCGCCTGAAAAGGCGGGGGGCCAACTATATTGCGAACTGCCCTTTCCATAATGAGAAATCCCCTTCTTTTTCCGTATCGGCCAGCAAAGGGATTTTTAAGTGCTTTGGCTGCGGTAAAGGTGGTAATGCCGTCACCTTTGTACAGGAGCATGAGCGCATCACGTATCCGGAAGCGATCCGTTGGCTGGCTGCATTTTACAAGATAGAGCTGGAGGAAACGAAGGCATCGGAGGAGCAAATTCAGCAACAGCAGGTAGAAGAAAGCCTGCGTATCTTCAATGAATTTGCGGCCCAATATTTTTCCGACACCTTATTGCAGACGGAAGAGGGGCAGACCATAGGCGGCTCCTATTTCCGGGAGCGCGGGTTCAGGCCTGAAATCATAGAAAAATTCCGTTTGGGTTACTGCCCGGAAGACGGACATTCTTTTCATAAAGAAGCCGTAACCAGGGGCTATGATACGGAACTGCTGGAAAAGTCGGGGACGGCTAAGAACAACAACGGGCGATGGTACGATACCTACCGCGGGCGGGTGATCTTCCCGATACAAAGCCTGACCGGAAGGGTACTCGGTTTTGGTGCCCGTATCCTGAAAACAAACGAAAAGTCTCCCAAGTACATCAACTCTCCCGAAAATGAGTTGTATGTAAAGAGCCGGGTACTGTACGGCCTTTACCAGTCGCGGCAGGCCATGAGCAAGGCTGACGAATGCTACCTGGTAGAAGGATATACAGATGTGATCTCCCTGCACCAGGGAGGGGTTGAGAACGTGGTGTCCAGTAGTGGTACTTCACTGACTGAAGATCAGCTACGCATCATCGGCCGCACAACAAAGAACCTGACTATTCTTTACGACGGAGACAATGCCGGTATCAAAGCCGCTATGCGGGGCATGGATATGGCCTTGTCGCAAAGCTTTAATGTAAAGCTGGCTTTGCTGCCCGAAGGGCATGATCCCGACAGCTTTATCCAGAGTGTAGGAGCTGCGGGCTTTGACACCTACATCAACGAGCACAAAAGAGATGTGATCACGTTCCGCATGGAGATCGGGATGAAGGATGCGGAAGGCGATCCGGTAAAAAAATCGAAACTGGTCAATGAAATAGCGGAAAGCATTTCCCGGATCAACAAAGCCGAAGACTTTGCACTGCAGGATTATTACATCAAGGAGTCGTCAGAATTGCTGAAGGTGGATGAGGCCGGTATGGTCAACCTGGTGAATAAATTCATCAGGGAGCGTATAGACCAGGACGACAGGCGGCAGCAGCAAAACAGGGAGCCGGAAGCACAGCAGGACTTCTCCAGCGCTCAGCAACCAGAATTTACGCCCGCTACGGAAGGCACGATCGACGAGGCACAGGAATGGCAATTGATACGGGTACTGATCCAATACGGCAACAAACCCGCGGAAGGTTTTGCCAACATGGCCCAGCTGATCTATACCCGCATTGACGCCGACCTGATAGAAATAAAGGATGCGGCCCTGTTTTACAAACTGTACTTTGACTATGTAACGGAACACGACGATCTACCCGCCATGCAATACTTTACACTGCACCCCGAACCTAAAGTACAGGTGAAGGCAGCAAGCCTGCTGCAGAGTAAGAATGAGGTGAGCCACAACTGGCTGGACCTGTATGGCATTGGTATGCTGAACGGTGAAGAAAATTATATACACGATGTGGAGAGCACACTGGGGTATTTCGAATTGAAAAAAATCAAGATCATGCAGTCTGAGATCCGGAACGAACTGCACAAGACAAAAGACGAGGCCAGAATGATGAGCCTGATGCAGCAATTTATCGCGTTGAAAAAAACGGAGCATGAAATCCTGCAACGCCCCGGAACAGTGATTGTAAAGTCTACATAAGACCGGACATCACTATTTACACATCCTTAAGACAATTAAACAGGTCTCCAAACGCTTTACGGCTTTTCTTTCTTAGTTTTGATGCAGAAAAACTAAGAAAAATCAAGATATATGAAACAATCGTTTTATGCATTGCCATTTGCTGCATTTTTCCTGGCCCTGTCTGCCAGTTCCTGCCAGCAAAGCAGCTCCGATAGTGGTGTTCACGAAATCAATGATACCGTAGAAGCGGTATCGTCGCGTGTGCAGCTACCACCTGTGGCTATTGTACCGGTCGGTACTTCTCCGGAGTTTCCCAAAGCACAATTGACCATCGCATCTGCTAAAGGTGTTGCACAGGGTGCAGACTCTGTAAAGGTGTCTTTTGCTTTTAGCGTTAAGAATTATGAGCTGAAGGGCCAGACCCCAGATGCCGGCAGTAAAAACTGCAACAACTCTGATAAAGGTCAGCATATCCATTTTATCCTGGACAACCAGCCTTATGTGGCATTATATGAGCCAAAGCATGAGATCACCCTGGCTAAAAATACGGAACACTACCTGATGTGCTTCCTTTCCCGTTCGTACCATGAAAGCGTCAAAAGCAAAGGCGCAGCTACGGTGTACCACTTTAAGATAGACGAACAGGGTAAATTGGTGAAACTGGACGACCCAAAGACGCCAATGTTGTTTTACAGCCGGCCTAAGGGAGATTACCTGGGTAAGGATACCGCGAATCTCCTGCTCGACTTTTATGTCTGGAACGCGAACCTGGGTGCCGATTATAAAGTGAAAACAATGGTTAGCAACAGCAGTAATGCCCAGCAAAAAGAAATGCTGATCGATACCTGGCAGCCGATGTTTATCCAGAACTTGGGTACGGGTAAGGCCAGTGTGAGCCTTACGCTGGTGGACAAAGATGGCAATGAAGTACAGGGCCCCATGACGAAAGTGAGCCGTAACATCCAGATGGCGGCGCAAGAACCTTTACAATAGAAAAATAAAGCAAAAACCAAAGTATGTCTGCACTTCATGATCTTCCGGGTATAGAAACACTGTGTATTCACGGTGGCCATACACCGGACCCCAATAAGGCACACCTCACACCTTTGTACGCGTCCAGTACCTATACTTTTGACAGTACGGAGCAGGGTATTGATGTGTTTACCGGTAAAGAACCAGGCTATATCTACGG
>DATJDO010000261.1:0-2449 GCA_035497375.1 Chitinophagaceae bacterium
GCCCTGTTACCATCAAAAAGCAGGTTAGTCCCCAGGTTGTAATAATGTCCGCCTTGCTGCAATGCTTCCAGGTCTTTATAGCTATAGGCAATATAAGGTTGGATGTGTATTTTCTTACTAAAGCTGGGCAGCATAAACGCGGTTTGTGTGTACCATATATTGCCGGTTCCCATGAGTACACGGCTGTTGCCGTATCCGTCAAACGCCTTTGTTCCCTTATAGCTGGTATCTGCTGTGCCGGGGTTCATGATACCCGATGTGCGCAAATATCCGGGTCCAAAGTCATAGCGGTACCACGCGGAATATAAAGTGAAGGCCATTTCTTTTGAAGGATTGCCAACGGCAGCATCATAAAACAGGTCAACACCGAACGTAGTGATCGCATGACTTTCATATACCCCTTTCAGCGCTTGGCTCATCGTGCCATGAGGATTGTGCAGAAAACCAGTGCCAATATTGAATACTCTTTTTTTGCCATAATAGGAACCGGCAAAGAAAGCATTGGGTGTCTCTTCTTTATCCAGGAACTGCCAGTCGAAATAGCCATTAAAGGATACCTGGTTCCCTCTGTTATTGTCTACAGCCGGGCCGCCCTCAACAGGGTTAAGCGAGGTCATAAAAGGTTTGTTGATGCTGACGCGGTAAGCCAGCCTGCTGAGATTACCTTTTGCAAAAACACCAAATTGCCGTGTGAACTGATCTGAAATTTCCACTGTGGGCCAATTGAATACCGGCGCATCTGCGGTAAGCAGGCTAATGGTGCTGGCGTTGGTCAAACGGCTCACGCCATTCCAGGAATGCAGGCCAGTGCCTATGGCCAATGAAAAGATATTGTCTTTCTTCGTAATCGGATCTTTTTCAGAAAACACGTTAAATTGTCCATAGGCATCATGAAAAAAGAAAGGTGCTTTTTTCCCGGCACCGCTGGCTCCCGTACCGGTACCACCACCGCTGGCAAAGCTCTGGTTGTTCATACCCATCTGAAGCATTAGCAAAAAACGGGGCGACATTTGTCCGAACATCTGGATCCGCATTCGGCGAATGCCTGCATCGGCTGTCCAGGCCTGAGGGGCATTGTTGACAGCAGTACCCGGGTTGTTTTCGATGGCCCTGAGCCAGGTCTGCATCCAGATATTCATTTTCAGGTATTGACTCCCGCTTTCCGAAAATTTGAAATACAGACCATTACCCGGACTTGTCTTGATGGGTACATCCTGGGCTGAAGCCTTCAAAAAAAGGAAACAAAAGCAGCTGGCTAAAAAGCGTTGTTTTCTCATTTGCATAAGGTGAGTGATTACTTACTGATTGACACAACAAAGCAAAGAGATGATTTTATAGAAATTTTGAAGAGAATTTAACCTGAATTTGAAATTTTGAAAAACCGGGTATTCTAGGCATAAATAAGGCTTAGCGGCGGAAAGTGATCCTGATGATATGTAAGCCTTCCTCATAGTCATAGCTTATCTCATGCCCGTACAACAGGCAGATCTTCTGCACAATAGCCAGCCCGATGCCGATAGAATCCAGTGCGCTGTTTCCTTTTTTAAACCGCCCGAACAGTTCCTCAACGGGCAAAGAGGGTGGGGCACCTGTATTACTGATGACAAGGTCTGTAGCAGAAAGTGTAATCATAATCTTTCCGTTCACTATGTTGTGACGGATGGCATTGCTGACAAGATTGGTCAGCACCATTTGTCCCAATGCCTTATCCATAACGATTGTCTTCCTTGCACTGATCTCCGTAACTAGCTGGATATGCTTCATTTCCATCCAGTCTGAGAAACGGGAAAGACTCTCCTCCAATTCTGTCGTCAAATCTATCCTGCTCCATCCATCCAGCTCATAGTGTTCCAGCTTGGCCAGCAAGGTCAACGCGCTGTTAATCCGGGCCAGCCTTTCCAGCTCATTGTGCATTTCGGACAGTGCCTTTACCTGGCTTTCATCCAGCTGTGTTTCCATCAGTAACTCTATCTTTGCCTTCATCGTCGCGATGGGGGTCTGCAATTCGTGCGACGCATTTTCAGAGAATTCCTTTAAAGCAATATAATCGCTTTTGGCTTTGTTCGTCATTTTCACCAAGAAGGCATTCAGCTCCTGAAACTCGTAGGTCTTTGTCTCATGAACATTAATGACTCTATCTTGGTTGATGTTAAATAGCTGAATTGCTTCCAGCGTATCATTAAAAGGCCGGAGTATGTACCAGGAAAAAATCTCGCTGAGCACTACCACCAATGCAAGCAGGAATACAAAGGTCCAGGCAAATACGAGAATGATGCCATTGAGGTAAATGTCGTCAGGCCCGATCAGTACCGCCTTGCTCGTGATTTTATAATATTGACCATTGATGTGTTTATAGGTACTGTATTGCAACATGGGCACTACCGATTGCAACTCATCATTCCACTCCTTATCTATCCTCACCTTAAGCCCTGTGGTATCTGCCGTTTGC
>DATJDO010000262.1:0-2618 GCA_035497375.1 Chitinophagaceae bacterium
ATAAATTTTAATTAAATGTGCTGCGAAAGTAGGCATTTTATTATTTTTGGAGGAGCCGGATGCGGACTTGTGGTGTTGGAAAAAGCTACTTTTGTCTTAAAATACCACGTGATATGAAATTTGGTTTCTCTTTTCTTTTAATAGGACTATTGTCCGGAAATGCAATTGCCCAGAAATGTGACGGTTTTTATTTGCTGCAAAACGGCAAGACTATTACGATGAGCAACTATGGCCGCAAAGATAAACCTGTCGGCACCGTTGTCTATAAAATCTCTGATGTAAAAAAAGCAGGTACCGGCCTGAGTGCAACAGTAAATACCCAGGTGTTTGACGATAAGCAGGAAAGTGTTTCTACCGGCGAAGCTACAGTAGAATGCAGCGGCGGTCAGTATAAAGTAGATATGCGTATGATGCTGAACCAGCAACAGACCAAACAGTTGAAAAAATACAAAGCTAAAGCAGACTTTTTTGTTGAGTATCCTTCCGGTATGAAAGTAGGCGAGGTGCTTAAGGATGCCAGCTTTACGCTGAATGGTGAAGAAAGTGATGGCATCGGCGCAGATATGGAAATTACCATTGACGAGCGTACAGTGCTGGCCCAGGAAAAAGTAACCACTCCGGCAGGAACCTGGGATTGTTTTAAAATTAAATCACACGTTACGATGAAAGCATCTATGGGCGGCATTTCCATACCTTTCAGTACAGATAATATGGAATGGTTCGCCCCCGGCTTCGGCATTGTGAAAACAGAAACGAAATCTTCGCGTTCGGAAATCAGCTCTATCCAATAATAATACTAATCAGAAACCATATAGATTAATGACCATTACACAACTGGAATACGCTGTAGCCGTTGCGACCTACCACAGTTTTGTGGCAGCAGCCGAAAAATGTTTCGTGACGCAGCCTACGCTGTCCATGCAGATACAGAAGCTGGAAGAAGAGCTGGGTATCAAACTGTTTGACCGCAACAACAGGCCCAATACGGTAACTGCTATCGGTGCACCAATTATCGAACAGGCCAAACTGATCCTGAAAGAATGTGAAAAAGTATTTGAACTGGTCAAAAGCAACCAGGGCATTGTGGCCGGAATGTTCAAGCTGGCCGTTATCCCTTCTGTAGCGCCCTACCTGATGCCCGGCCTGCTGGAGCGTTATGCAAAAGATTACCCCGATGTGCGCCTGCAGGTCAAAGAAATGGAGACGGCACAGATACTTGCAGCCTTGAAAAACAACGAAATCGATGCTGCCATTGTGAGCACTCCGCTCGAAAATTCCGGTATCCAGGAATACCCCTTGTTTTATGAGCCCTTCGTAGGCTATTTTTCTGCAGATGATAAGGCGCTGAAGAAAAAGCTCATTGTTGCCTCCGATATCCAGATGGATAAACTCCTGCTGCTGAATGAAGGCCATTGCATGCGCAACCAGGTGCTGGACCTGTGCAGTGAGCATATTCACGAATTGCAGGCCAACAAAGCCTTTATGTACGACAGCAGCAATGTGGACACCTTGCGTAAGCTGGTCGACAAAAACAAGGGAACAACCGTATTGCCCGAGCTGGCAGTCAACGATTTTACTGAAGACCAGCAGGACCGCATCCGGTACTTTGAAGACCCGGAGCCGGTGCGTGAGATCAGCCTGGTAACGAATAACCAGTTTGTAAAGATCACGCTGCTGCAAAGCCTGATCGAAGAAATACTGCAGCTGGTGCCGGAGAAGATGCGTGCCCAGACCAAGAAGAGAAAGATATTGCGTATACAGTCGTCCCGGCTGTCTTAAAAAAGAAGAAAGAAAATAATGAGTGTAGACAGAAGTTTCGCCCCGGCCATTCAGGACCCGGTTGCGTTTGATTATATTTTACCCCCCCTTACTGCTGAATCGCTGGACAATGGCATGAAACTCTATTGGTTGAATGCCGGTGTGCAGGACGTGGTAGAGATCAATTGGGTGTTTCCGGCCGGTATCTGGCATGAAGATAAAGGTGGTGTAGCACAGGCTACCGCCGGCCAGCTGAAAAACGGCACCACAGCCGCTACCGCCAAACAGATCAATGAAGCTCTGGAGTTTTGCGGCGCCAGCTTAAAAGTGAGTGCGGGCAACGACCATACTACAGTAACCCTGGATACGATGACCCGGCACCTGCCTGCATTACTGCCCGTAGTGCTGGATCTGATCACCGACCCGGTATTTCCGGAGCATGAGCTGGAACTGTACAAACAAAATACCATACAGCGTCTGCTCGTCAGCCTGAAAGAATGCGAGTTTGTCGCCAACCGGGAGATTGATGCGGCACTGTTTGGTTTCGATCATCCTTACGGCCGGTACACGACGCGCGAGGCCATAGAAAAGATTCAGGCAAATGACCTGAAAGAATTTCATAACCGCAATTTCTCCCTGTCCCGTTGTAAAGTGTTTATGGCGGGTAGGGTAGGGACAGACGAAGCCGGTCTGATCCGCACGGTCTTTGGTTCGGTACCGGTAACGGCCGGGCAGGGAGAGGAAAAGCAATTTGCTGTACATCCTGCAGAAGTACAGCAATTGCGGATCAGCAATGATGCAGCAGCAGTACAAGGTGCTATCCGTATCGGCAGGCGTTTTGTACAGCGTACTCACCCCGA
>DATJDO010000263.1:0-3015 GCA_035497375.1 Chitinophagaceae bacterium
ATAAAAAACTGCCCGATAGACATCAGGATACCGCCGATAATGATGCTGCGCCGGTTGCCCAGGAATTTATCGCAGAGGTAACCGCCAAGCAGTGGTGTCAGGTAAACAAGGCCGGTGTAGCTACCATATATTTCAGACGCATCGGCATCCTGCATGAGCAGCACTTTGGTCATGAACAGGATAAAGATCGCCCGCATACCGTAGTAGCTGAAGCGTTCCCACATCTCTGTAAAAAACAAAAAATAGAGACCTTTAGGATGTCCTTTCCCTGAAGCCGGTTGAATAATCTCTGCTGCCATAAATGATTTTAAATGGTAAAATAATGTATTTTGAGTGAGCCAAGATACTGTAAAAAAGCAAATGACAAAGGGGTATTTTTTTGGTTACTTTGCACTCAAATTTTTTTGTGTCTATGAAAATTCTCCTGCTCGGCTCCGGAGGCCGTGAATGTGCCTTGAGCTGGAAGCTTGCTCAAAGTCCCCTTTGCGATCACCTGTATATTGCGCCTGGTAATGCCGGAACAGCGCAATACGGTACCAATGTGGCTCTGGGTATTAATGATTTTGAAGCGCTGAAATCCTTTTGCCTGGACCAACGGATTGATATATTATTTCCAGGATCGGAAGAACCCCTGGTAAACGGGGTTTATGACTTTTTTAAACAGGATGAATTGCTCCGGCACATCATCATACCCGGCCCCAGCAAAGAAGGTGCTCAGTTGGAAGGCAGCAAAGCTTTTTCTAAAAAGCTGATGGCCCGGCATCAGATTCCAACAGCTGCTTATGCAGAGTTTGATGAAGACAGTTTTGAACAGGGGATAGCATACCTTGGCGAACACAGCTTGCCGATCGTATTGAAAGCAGACGGGTTGGCCGCCGGTAAAGGGGTAGTCATTACCAGCGACAGGGAAGAAGCAAAGACTGTCTTTACAGATATGATCCGGAACGAACAATTCGGTGCCGCCGGTAAGACGGTAGTTATCGAACAGTTTCTGACCGGGATAGAGCTGTCCGTTTTCGCGTTCACAGATGGCAAAAACTATGTATTGCTGCCTGAGGCTAAAGACTATAAACGGGTAGGCGAGGGAGACACCGGCCCCAATACCGGCGGTATGGGAGCGGTATCGCCCGTTCCTTTTGCTGATGCAGCCTTTATGCAAAAGGTACAAGATAAGATTGTAGCACCTACTATTCAGGCGCTCCATGCTGAAAATATTGTCTACAATGGTTTTATCTTTTTCGGATTGATCAGCGTGGAAGGAGAACCTTACGTTATTGAATACAATTGCCGTATGGGTGATCCGGAAACAGAAGTAGTAATGCCCCGCTTGGAAAACGACCTTGTTGCGCTTGTACTGAAAATGGAAGCACAGGCACTCGATGAAGTAACGATAAAGCAACATCCTAAAGCAGCCGCTACGGTAATGCTGGTCAGCAAAGGCTACCCCGGAACATATGAAAAAGGTAAGCCCATTTCCGGGATGGATCAGGTGAAAGACAGTTTGCTTTTTCATGCCGGTACCAGCAGTAAAGGAGCAGAAGTACTCACTTCCGGAGGCAGGGTCATTGCTGTCACTTCCTATGGCGATACCATTAAAGGGGCTTTACAGCAGAGTTACGAAAGCGCAGCATTGATAGAATTTGAAGGCAAATCTTTCCGCAAAGACATTGGCTTCGAGTTTTAATTATAGCCGGATAAACAAATGTGATAAATGCATGAAAGCCGCTTGTATCCTGTATGCAAGCGGCTTTCCTTTTGGAAAGTGGCTTATTTTCTAAAAAGTTAGACTTACATTTGTGCTCCCGAAAACGATGGAGCAGCTAAGTAACAGACAAAAGAACAAAAATGCCGTGCAGCTTTTGCTGGGGGCCGATGTACTGATTGTCGAATCCGCTAAATGGAGCATCAATAAGCATATCACCATCCAGAGCTGGACTGTTAATTACCCTGAAAAAAATCTTCCCAACCAATTTGGGCAGATCATTTGCCCTAAAGCGGGTTTCAATCACAGGGCTATACAGTTAATGTACCTGAAGCATCATCTTACTGTAAACAGCACGGCCATTGTATTCACTATTTACTTCGAACCGGAGTTTCTGGACCAGTGGGACGAACAGACTTTGTTTTCTGAAGAAGCTTTCAATGAAAATAACGCAGGTCTTCAGGTAGCCTTTTGTCCTGAAACCCAATCTGTCATTACTGAACTGGTGCAATATGCCTCCAAAGCATCTTTTTCGGAAAAGTTGCGTCAGGTAGAATTATCGCTGCTGTTGATGCGTAAAGCAATTGACTATGTAGGGGCAACACACGATACGTATTCTGTACCGGCCTGTAGTTTCCTTAACAGCAATACCGAGCGTGATAAAGTGCTACTGGCACGCGAGATTCTTGAAGAAGAATTTGAGCAAATGGTTTCGATTAAAGAGCTTTCCCGCAGGGTAGCCATTAATGAATGTTACCTGAAAAAAGGGTTTAAAGCCATGTTTGGCCGCACAATCAATGAATACCAGCAGCAGCTGCGCATTGCTAAAGCCAAACGTTTATTACAGACAGATGGCTATACGGTGAGTGAAGTGGCCAACACTTTAGGCTACAGCAGCATCTCTCATTTCAGTACGGCTTTCAAAAAGGCGACAAACATGAAGCCTTGTGAATTGCTGAAATAAGCACATCGCGTATCTTGCAGCAAATCAAATATTGTCTGCGTGTTACACTTCCCCAACGCCAAAATAAACCTTGGTCTTTCCGTTACTGAAAAACGTCCTGACGGCTACCACAACCTGGAGACTGTTTTTTACCCCTTGCCTATGCTTAAGGATGCCCTGGAAGTACTGCCGGCTCCTGCCGGTGCACAATCAGGCATGCGGATATCAGGAAAAAGTATAGCAGGCGATGTGATGCAAAACCTCGTCTGGAAAGCTTTTGAGCTGTTGCAGGCCGATTACCCCGAAAAAGTAAAGCCCATATCCATTCACTTGATGAAGACGATCCCTATGGGCGCAGGATTGGGCGGAG
>DATJDO010000264.1:0-4528 GCA_035497375.1 Chitinophagaceae bacterium
GGTTTACGGCGATGGCGAAAGTGAGCGAATCATCGGCAAGCTGATCGCCGAGGACCCGAGCAAACGCGATGACCTGGTGATCGCCACAAAGTTCATGCCGATGCCTAGATCAGGGCAAGAAAAGTAAACTTGTCTGTAGCATTGAAGGTATTCGTATCGAAAGATATATCCGAATCAAAAACAATGGCCTGTACCAGGTGCTGCAGGTAAAAGCAAAAAAGTATAACTATTTTGACGCCTGCTACAAAAACAAGCCACCGGAAGATTGATCTTTTTATATTAAAATGAATATGCTCAAACGCTTCCTTTTGCGCTATGGCAAAAGACAGCAGCCAATAGATGCACAAAACGTGGAAAAAAATATGACCAAAAGAAGGAAGGAAACTGTTTGACGCAAACACATGCGGCGAAAACAGCTCCAGATATTCAAGATGAAAAGGCAAACCGAACCAATAGACCAGCAAACGCGCGAGCACTATAGTGACAGATACAAAAACAATACCCCAGGCTGCTGTATAGCGGCGTACAATATATAATCCTGTTGTCTGTATGGTCAACACCGTAAAGATCAGCGCCATACAAATCAGTACCAGCATCACAAGGCCTGGCTTGAATGGCTCTGAGATACCGTTATCCAAAAGATAAAACAGGACGGTTTGATCAGGAGCCCTCACTTCGTGTGTGCCCTGCTTTTTTGTCAGTGAAATTCTTAAAGATCCCGGCAATGACCGCGATGCCGTAAAACCTGTCTTGAGATACTCATTGGCAACATCATAATACCGGTATACCGGAATGATCACATTCAGCTGCTTACCGGGATAAGCGACGCTGGTAAAGCTTTGGTACAGGAAAACATTGCCCTCTTCTTCTACAGTGGTAATGTTGGGTAAAAAACGGTTTTCTTTTACAGGGAAATCATTCTTATTCCAGAAAACAAGTTTCGCCCCCTCATACATTTGTAATACGAAACCCTGTTTTTCCAATATTCTGAATTCATGCTCTGAAAACTGGTTCAGCCATAGATGCTTCATCAGTTTTTCATTGTGAAACAGTTTCTTTACCGCTTCCTGTTTGAATTGTATATCCTTTTCAACAGTATGCGCCATACCCTCTGGTTTCAGCGCATAATGATTGTACCACATATACGCTGAAGCTAACAGCCAGAAGACTGCACTCAGAACAAAGAAAAGGAGGTATAGTCGCTTCTTCATGGTTACTGTGCTTTGGCTTCATTCCAGAGATCATCCATTTCCTGCAGGCTCATGGATTCCAGTGGCCTGTTTTGTTCTGCCGCCTTTTGTTCTATATACTGAAAACGTTGAATAAATTTCTTGTTGGTTCTTTCCAGGCTCTGTTCCGGATCAACTTTGGCAAAGCGTGCATAGTTTACCAGCGCAAAAAAAACATCTCCCATTTCTGAAGTAATCTGCTCCTGATCCGCACTGGCCAAAGCCTCTTCCAGCTCCTGCAGTTCTTCCGTAACCTTATCTTTTACCTGGCTGATATGTTCCCATTCAAAGCCTACCTGCTTTGATTTTTCCTGTATACGCAATGCTTTGATCATAGCCGGCATAGAAGCCGGCACACCGGACAGCACCGATTTTTTGCCTTCTTTCAGCTTGATTTGTTCCCAGTTTTTCCTTACCTCCTCTTCGTCCTTTACCTGCACACTTTCATAGATGTGCGGGTGCCTGCCTACCAGCTTATTACATACCGAATCGATTACTTCGCCCAGAGTAAATTGTTGCTGTTCTGTCGCTATTTTGCTGTAAAAAAGAATATGAAGCAGCAGGTCACCCAACTCCTCTTTGATATCCTTCCACCGCTCCTGCTCTATAGCATCAGTAAGTTCATACAATTCTTCTATTGTCTGCGGGCGCAGGCTTTGTATCGTTTGCTTCCTGTCCCAGGGGCAACGCTCGCGCAATTCATTCAGTATAGTGATTAACCGGTCAAGGGATTGATTGTACAACAGAAAATATTTTATAAGTTGACTGATCTTTTACTGGTGCAATATAATATTAAAATCAGCACAGAAATGGCGTGCTAGTACTGGAAATAAACAATCGTAGCGCCAAAGCCATAGGCGCTTTGCCAACCCGACTCAATACGCGCTACAAAATCGGCCGCATTCAGGGTCTTTTGCACTTCGGCACGCAACACACCTTTACCCACACCGTGGATCACCACCATACGGTCCTGGCGGTTCTGGGTAGCAATCCGCAAATATCGTTCCAGCTCTGCTATCTGTGTCTGCAGGATATCTGTATTGGACAAGCCTTTCGTATCTTCTACCAGCTGTTCAATATGCAGATCGAGTTCATAGCGGGGAATATCTTTCATCGATTTTACCGCAGCCTGTGTTTTCGGCACCGGTATATCCGTCTTAACGGGCTTCTTCTCCGGTCCCCTTGCCGGAAACTCTTCCAGCAGCGTGTACCGGAAGCTGGGCAGATTGTGCTGCAACAGCTGAGTGAGGTGCTCAAACAGCTTTGCAGAACGGATCTTCAATACGTCTTGCACGGCACCGTACTGGTCGCTGAGTTTTTCGCGCAGGCGCCATTCAAATCGCGGTATTTCCTGCATCAGGTCCCAGTCTATATAATGCAGGTACAGGTCTGAAAAAGGCTGCACAACACCGGGCAATGAAAATATAGTTCCTGTTCCGATACGTACCTTATAATCCAGCTCCAGCGTATAATGCGTATGATTGACCAGGAAGATTTTCACTTTCTCTACACGTTCCTCCATATCTATTGTCTGGAATACAGGTATAAAAGTCAGGTGCACACCGGAGGCAGCCGGAACACCTTTATCCTCTGCCCGCTCTACAGGAATCTGCTCCCGCATTACCCGCTTCTGCTCTTTATTCTTTTTGGTGAACCAATACAAATAAGGATGGTCTATTTCATCGATATAAATCGGAAAAACGGTACCCCCAACAGACACTTCTGCCATTTGATCATCCAGGAGCGCCACTACAACACCTTCCTCTCCGCTGCTCCTGATCATCATTTTATCCCCAACCGAAAATTTCATAGCGCAAAAATAAGCAGTTCTGACTTTAGTATATTTGCGCCACAATGGAGACGCTTACCGGCACGGATATAGACAAGGCACAGGCACTGCTGGAGCAGGGCTGCCTGGTAGCCATACCTACCGAGACCGTTTATGGACTGGCCGCTAATGCGCTTGATCCTGAAGCCGTACTCAAAATATTCGAAGCTAAGCAACGCCCTCAGTTCAATCCCCTCATCGTTCATATCAGTGACTGGGCAGATGCAGAGCATTATGTAAGCCATATCCCGGCGACCGCGCAATTGCTGGCAAAAGCCTTTACACCGGGCCCGCTGACCTTCCTGTTGCCCAAAAAAGACATTATCCCCGACATCATCACCTCGGGTAGCTCCCTCGTTGCGCTGCGCGTACCGGCCCATCCCGTTTGCCGGGCATTGCTCGGCAGGCTTTCTTTTCCACTGGCCGCCCCCAGTGCCAACGAATTTGGTTATATCAGCCCCACCCTTGCTGCGCATGTGCAGCAAAGCCTGGATGGCAAAGTAGCATATATTCTTGATGGCGGTGCTGCAACAGTTGGCCTGGAGAGCACCATCATCGGTTTTGATGAATCAGAAGAGGTGATCGTGTACCGTGTCGGGGGGCTTGGCATAGAGCAACTTGAAGCCTTTCTGGGCAAAAAGGTACGGTTTCCGGTACGTACGCAGGAACAGGCACCCCTTACTTCCGGGCAGCTGAAATCGCATTACGCCCCGCATACTGCATTATATACAGGCGACATCTCTGATTTAGCCAGCCAGTTTCCCGGTAAAAAGATAGCCAGCATCAGCTTTTCAAATACCTACCCGCTGGAGCATGTGCAGCAATTTGTGCTTTCCCCGGCCGGCAGTCTTACGGAAGCGGCGGGTAACCTGTTCAGGGTCATGCGCGAAATTGATGCGCTGCAGGCAGACATTATACTTGCTGAAATATTTCCTGATGAAGGCCTGGGCAGGGCCATAAACGACCGCCTGAACCGGGCACGCGCTGTGTTCAAACCTTAGGTGTCTTAAGAATTCCCTAAAGCCTCCCACAGGCTGTCAACAAAGCCTAATTTGCAGGTCAATAAAGAATTTTTTGAAATTCAAATATTGATCAAAATGAAAATCATCATTGTAGGGGGCGGCTTTGCAGGACTGAATCTTGCCCGCGCTCTTGCCGGGAAACAAGGCATAGAGGTAACACTCGTCGATAAAAACAACTATCACTTTTTCCCGCCGCTGATTTACCAGGTAGCTACCTCATTTATCGAAGCCTCCAACATTAGTTACCCTTTCCGGAAAATGTTCCAGGACGAGCACAATATCCGTTTCTTCAACGGATCGCTGGAATGGATCGATCATGCAAACAACAACATCCGTACAGATACGGGTATACTGCAGTATGACCAGCTGGTACTGGCTATGGGTACAGAAACCAATTACTTCGGTATGGATAATGTACGGCAGCATGCGTTGCCGATGAAAACCATTGA
>DATJDO010000265.1:0-2027 GCA_035497375.1 Chitinophagaceae bacterium
CAGCGCTTACGTTTTAGAAGACAATATCCCTGCAGACGAAAAAGAGCAACGTGCGCAGGAGATCATGGAAGTGCAACAGGAAATTTCTTACGAAAAAAACCAGGAACGCATCGGGCAAACCCTGAAAGTACTGGTCGACAAAAAAGAAAGCGGGCGCTACCTGGGTCGTACCGAATTTGACAGTGTGGACGTGGACAACGAAGTAATCATCAATACCAGCAAGCCTTTGAGGGCCGGAGACTTTGTACAGGTGAAGATCGAGAAAGCTTACGATTTTGACCTGGAAGGTACTGTAGTGGGCGCATAGGCAATCAGGTGGTCAATGTGATAAGGTGGTTACGGTGAAGATAAATTTACTTTGAGGTGATTTCCCCTCCCAGGAGTGCCTGTCCCGCCTTATCGGGAGCTTAGGTGTGGATTTTGGGAAGAGAATTAATCAATGTGATGAATAATAGGTTGAGCGCATTGTACAGCAGGGCACATTAAAACAATTTAAAGTCAATAGTATCATACCCTCTTCAAATCAATTCATCTCAAATTTTCAAATCAACATACGATGCACAAAACAGCACTTATTGCAGGGATTATTTTCGCCGGGCTCGGCGTGGTCATCGGCGCTTTCGCTGCACACGGATTAAAACCTATGATGGAGCTCAGCCAGCAGCAAACCTTCGAAACAGGCGTACGTTACCAGATGTACCACAGCTTTGCCTTAATTGCCGTTGGCTTGCTCAGTGCGCACTTTAGCAACAACCATATCAACCTGGCTACCCTGTTTTTCATCCTGGGCATTGTATGCTTCAGCGGATCACTGTATGCTTTGTCACTGATGCAGATGAATGGTATCGTTGGCTTGAAAGGTATCGGCATCATCACACCCATCGGTGGTGTTTTCTTTATCCTCGGATGGTTGTTCAGCTTGCTGGCTGTACTCAAAAACGGTTAATCCTTCACCGCATTTTATTATTCATGAAGTTATTCAAAAGCATTTCCTTTCTTCTTTTCTCCATCCTGGCCGGCACCGATACATTTGCACAGGTATTCAAAGACGGTAAATTATCCCTGAACGAAGATGGTTCCCGCTACCTGAAACTCAGTGTGCTCAACCAAACCTGGGTACGCTACAATGAAAATAACCCCGGCTCTACCGTCAACGGGGAAAGCAAAGAAGAAGTTTTTGATATCGGTCTGCGCCGCACACGCCTGCAGTTTTACGGGCCCGTGGCCAGCCGGACCTTCCTGTATGTGCACATAGGCATCAATAATTTTAATGCTTTGTCCGACCGCAAAGCTGCCTTTTTCCTGCATGATGCAGTCAGTGAATACGAGATCGTCAAAGAACATTTTTCTTTGGGTGCCGGCCTTGCAGGCTGGACGGGCCTCTCCCGTTTTGCCTCTTCATCTGTCAGCTCTATCATGGGGCTGGACCTTCCTTTGTACCAGGAAGCGACAAACGATGTCACCGACCAGTTCCTGCGCAAGCTTAGCGTTTATGCGAAAGGAAAGATCGGCAAGCTGGATTACCGCTTGATGCTTACGGACCCGATGGCGATACAAAAATCAGCGGCTTATATCGCCAACCCAGCTTCCTTTACAAACCTGACGACTAATGCTGTTTTTTCAACAGCAGACCCTAAACTGCAGAGCCAGGGCTACTTCCAGTACCAGTTCCTGGATCAGGAATCCAATATGGTGCCCTATACCACTGGTACTTATCTCGGCAGCAAGCAAGTGTTCAATATCGGGGCAGGATTTATCTACCAGCCAAAAGCGATGATCCGTCTCGCAGATAACGGTACCGATACCGTCCGGACTGCTATGCGCCTGCTGTCTGTAGATGCATACTATGACGCGCCGCTCAACAAACAGAAAGGAACGGCTATAAGTGCTTATGCCGCTTTCTCAGATTACGATTTCGGAAAGAACTATATCCGCAATGCAGCAGCACTGAACCCGGCTACCGGCAACAACGACCCTACCATACTGAATGGTTCCGGGAATGGAGTACCGCTGTATGGAACGGGGCA
>DATJDO010000266.1:0-2084 GCA_035497375.1 Chitinophagaceae bacterium
CTGGATACACTTGAAAAACGCTACCCGGCACATGAATACCCAGACGAAGTACTGGCACTGCGCTATACCGCAGCGCTCAGGCAGGGTAAGCTGGATGAAGCCGAGGCCATAAGGGTGCAATTGCTCAATAAGTTCCCTGAATCCTCTTTTGCAAAAGCATTAAACACGGACATAAAAGCCGAAACCACAGAGGCCGCAAACGCCAATGTTTCTGAATACTACGAAACCACTTACCAGCTGGCGATAGAAAGGCAATATGAAAACGTGCTGCAAAGAACAGCTGTGGCCAAACGCAGCTACGGGGACCAGACTTATATCCGTAAATTCACCTTACTGGAAGCGATGTCCCTGGCTGCTACCGGACAGTATAAAAAAGCCGACACCCTCTTGCAGGCGTATATCAAAGAAAACCCATCAGACTCTCTGCGTCCCTGGGTTGACGCCATTCTGAAGAACGTGAATACACAAAAAGCGGCTGATACGCTGAAAACCACGGATACGACAAAAGCAGGCAGCCTGAACCCTGTGCTTGCCGGTACGGCAGACAGCAGCAAGACAACGGGCTTATCCATTGCCGACACCGGTACTGTAAAGAAAATAATTGTACCCGAGCAGTATACCTATGTACCGAAAGAAGCACATTACTGCGTATTCCTATTTGGAAAACCGGATGCAAAAACAGCAGGCTTCCGCTCGGGACTGACCGATTTTACCACCATGAAATTCAGCACGCTGAGCGTGAATTCCGGCCAGGAAATGCTGAATGCAGACCAGAGTATGGTGGTCACCAAAACCTTTGGCAACGCCGCGCAGGCAAAAGCGTTTATGAATACTGCAAAAAATGAAAATCTCCTGTTCCGGGAAATGGAAAAAGGATCTTACCAGTATTTTATTATTTCCGAGAAGAATTTCCTGCGCATGAAGGCAGAGAAAAAAACGGATAATTATTTACCCTTTTACAGGAAAAACTATAAATAATCCCTGACACCGGCAAAACGTTATGGAAAAAGAAGAAAGAGCTATCTTTATCCTTTCAGAACACCGGCAACCAGAGCAGGAAAATCATGATGAACCAGGCACCCATTAATCCGAAAGCAGCATTGTACACGATAGGCGTACATGTACTCTTATTGATTCTCTGTCTGTTTATCGGCTATACACTGCCCGCCAGCCCGGCACCGCTCGACGAGATGGGAATGGAGGTAAACCTGGGCAACAGCGATGACGGCAGCGGCGACAACCAGGCATTTTCTACCGACAACCCGGCCAATCAGCCGGAAGAATCTTCTAAAAGCCGCCAGCAGGAGGCCAGTGAAAATACGAAGGAACTGACTACAGATGAAAGCGATGCTGATGCCCCTGCTGTAAAAACACAACCCGAACAGAACAAATCCCGTGTTGCCCGTCCCGACAACCAGCAAAAAACAGCAGCCCAACCCAAACCCAAGATATTGTTCCCCGGCACCAGCGGCAACGGCGGCAATGGAGCACAGATCAACCAGGCCGGCGGCAGCGAAGGAAATGGCAGCGGAGACGGAGATAAAGGCGTTCCCGGTGGCACCCCCGGAGCCAGCAACTACTCCGGTATTCCGGGTAGCGGTACCGGAGGTATTGCACATTCCTTCAAAGACAGGACCATGGTTACCCGGCCCAGGCCCGATGCGGAATTCCGCGAAGGCGGAAAAGTGGTGGTACGGGTGACTGTAAACCGTGAAGGCCAAATCATCAGCAAAAGGATCAAAAGCGCCGCAACGGCAGAATTGGGCCGGATTGCCCTGAACAAGCTGGAAGAAGTACGGTTCAGCCGCAGCGAGCAGGCTCCTCCCGAACAGTTCGGAGACATTACCTTTGTATTCAAAACACGCGCACACAAGTGACCGATCAACAGCAATACAGGGAAGCACTGGATTATCTCTATGCGCAATTACCGGTATTTTCAAAATATGGCGCTGCTGCCATTAAAAGCGGGCTGGGCAACATCACGGCGCTCTGCACCGCATTAGGCAATCCGCAGGAAAAAATCAAAACAATACACATTGCCGGTACGAACGGCAAAGGCAGCACCAGTCATATGCTGGCAGCCG
>DATJDO010000267.1:0-5080 GCA_035497375.1 Chitinophagaceae bacterium
CTGCCCAACATAATGCACCAGGTGGCCGGGTGGTTCACCGTCTTTTTCATCATCTTGATCGCTGCATAGATGATAAAGCCCAGGGACATAGGTTGTACAAAACTGAACAATTGGTTTTGCAGCTGCCGGGCATCAAGATAAAGCAACAGGAACGAAAATGCCGCCATCAGGATAGTCGCAGGCAGTATCCAGATCAGCAGGGTCAGCAGGGCCAGCGGCACGCCGCCCCTGCGGTACGCAATCAGGAAAACGGTCTGGGAAGAAGAAGGGCCCGGGAGTATCTGGCAAAAGGCATTGTACTCCATCAATTCTTCCTCGGTTACGTCTTTGCGTTTGTGTGCAAAGGTCTTGATCATCATCGCAATATGCACCTGCGGACCGCCAAAAGCAGTACAGGCATACATCATTACAGCCTTCAAAAATGGTATATGACGTAAAAACATATTGTGAACAGTAGTCGAATCGGGCAGGAAAAGTAAGCACATTATGGAAAACATACAAACTGGCTGAGAATTTTGGGGTGTAATGCTGTTTTTCAAGCTTCAATTTGTACCTTGCACGGAAATTTCACAACTTATATTTATGTCTCACCCGATTATTCTGAATGCATTCTACGATGCCGGCAATAAAGCCGGAGTATTATTGGCCTGGGGTACCAGCCTGTTGCTGACCGTAGAGCTGGTATACGTTATGTTCAAATACGTATTTGCAAAAAACAAAGAATAACGACACGTCTTGTCATCCATAGCTGACATCCGCACAGATTACAAACGAGCCTCCCTGGATGAACAGGAGGTAGGTTTAGATCCTGTGCATTTTTTCAGCAAATGGTTTGCTGAGGCAGAATTGGCAGCCGTCAATGAAGTCAATGCAATGACCCTGGCAACGGTTGATGAACAATCGCGGCCTCATGCCCGCATTGTGCTCCTGAAAGGAGTCTGCAATGAGGGCTTTACTTTTTTTACCAATTACCAGAGTACAAAGGGGCAAAATATAGCGGCCAACCCACATGCTGCGCTTGTCTTCTTTTGGCCCGAACTGGAGCGCCAGGTGCGTATAGAAGGTACGATCGATAAAGTTTCTGCGGCGGAGAGCGACGAGTATTACCATATCCGGCCCCGTGGCAGTCGCCTGGGGGCCTGGGCCTCACCGCAAAGCAGCGTGATTGCAGAACGTTCGGTGCTGGAGCAAAACGAAAAAGAGCTCGCCGATCGCTACGAAGGCAAAGAGATTCCCCGCCCGGAGCATTGGGGTGGATACCGCTTGCACCCTGTGCGTATTGAATTCTGGCAGGGTCGCCCCAGCCGCCTGCACGACCGTATCTGTTTCGAAAAAGATCCTTCCGGCAACTGGAGCAAGTTCAGGCTTGCACCATAATCCCATACATTCTTTATGAGTTCCTTTCTCCGCGTAGTGAACCGGCAAGACCTTGATGCTTTGATCAGCAGGCGTGCCGGTGAAGTTAAATTTGGTGAAAGGGTAGTGTTGGCTGATGCCGCAGACTGGGAAAACAGCCTGGCTTCATCAGGTGCACGCTTCGTGCTGCTCGGCATTCCCGAAGATATCGGTGTACGTGCCAATGGTGGCGTAGGCGGTGCCCATACGGCCTGGCCTGCTGCTTTACAAGCCGTGCTGAACATACAATCTACTGAACGGCTCAGTGGTGCAGCACTACTGGTATTGGGTGCCTTTGACTTTTCGGAGTGGATGGGCGCTTCTGCGGGTTTGCCTGCTGAAGAGCTGAGGCCGATCGTGAGCCGGATAGACCAGGAAGTCAGTTCCGTTGTCGAAGTCATCGTACGGGTAGGCAAAACACCTATTGTCATCGGCGGCGGGCACAACAATGCCTATGGCTTGCTCAAAGGCGCTTCGCTGGCACTGGGACAGGCGTTATCCTGTATCAACCTGGATGCACACAGCGATTACCGTGCATTGGAAGGCCGCCACAGCGGCAACGGCTTCCGTTATGCCAAGGCTGAAGGGTATTTACAGCGTTATGCTGTGGTGGGCCTGCACGAAAACTACAACAGCGCGGCTATCCTCGCAGAGCTGTCTGCCGATCCGGACCTGCACTATAGTTTTTTTGAAGCCATTTTCCTGCGGCAGGAGCACAGCTTCGATCAGGCCCTGGAGCAAGCGATACAACATACGGATAACGGCTATACCGGCATAGAGCTGGACCTGGACTGTATACAAGGCGTGTTGTCCAGTGCGGCAACACCTTCAGGCCTCAGTGTGCTGCAGGCCCGGCAATACCTTCATTATTGCGCACAGCAGGCTCAGGTCTGCTACCTGCACCTTACAGAAGGCGCTACGCAGCTCAGCGATGGCCGCAGCGATAAAAGCACAGGTAAGCTGATTGCGTACCTGGTCAGCGATTTCCTAAAAGGGGTACAGGGCTAAAACCTTACCTTCACTAAAGTCTATATTTACACCAACAATACCATCATGCTATGCTCAGCAATAACGATATATTAAAGAAACTACGGGTGGCGCTTTCCCTGAAAAACGATGATATTATAGAAATTCTTTCTTTGGTGGATTTCGAGATTTCGAAAGGAGCGCTGGGCGACCTGTTCCGGAATGAAGACCATCCTGGTTATAAAGCCGCTGGCGACCAGGTATTGCGTAATTTTCTGAACGGGCTCATCATTTACAAAAGAGGGAAGAAAGCAGAAAATGAAGAGAAAATACAAGAGTGATTTTTTGTTATAAAACGCTGGTTTTCGCCAAATAATTTCCCCGGAAATCAGTTGCCGATTCCTTATTTTTGTAGGATAATCTTCCCTTCGTAAAAAATAAATATACACATAGAAAATGGCAGCAGCAGCAACAGATGACAAACAGAAAGTGCTCAAATTAGCACTGGATAAAATTGAAAAAGATTTTGGGAAGGGCTCAGTAATGATGCTGGGCGACAAGCAGGACAGCAATATCGATGTGATCAGCACCGGTTCGCTGGGTCTGGACGTAGCGTTGGGTGTGGGTGGATTCCCCCGTGGCCGTGTGATCGAGATTTATGGCCCTGAATCTTCGGGTAAAACAACGATCGCGATCCATACCATTGCAGAAGCACAAAAGAAAGGCGGTATCTGCGCCATCATCGATGCGGAACATGCTTTCGATACGAATTATGCCCGCAAGCTGGGTGTAGACGTAGACAACCTGATCATTTCGCAGCCGGACTACGGTGAGCAGGCGCTGGAGATTGCCGACAGGCTGATCTCTTCCGGTGCAGTTGATGTCGTAGTAGTCGATTCGGTAGCGGCACTGGTGCCGAAGAGCGAGCTGGAAGGCGAGATGGGCGATAGCAAAATGGGATTGCATGCGCGTTTGATGAGCCAGGCGCTCCGTAAACTGACCGCAACGATTTCCCGTACAGGATGCTGCTGTATCTTCATCAACCAGCTGCGTGAAAAGATCGGTGTGATGTTCGGTAACCCCGAAACAACGACCGGTGGTAATGCGTTGAAATTCTACGCGTCTGTGCGCCTGGATATCCGCCGTGTGAGCCAGATAAAAGACGGAGATGTAGCCAGTGGTAACCGTACGCGTGTGAAAGTGGTGAAAAACAAAGTTTCTCCTCCCTTCCGCCAGGTAGAGTTTGACCTGTTGTTTGGCGAAGGGATCAGCAAAGTAGGTGAGATCATCGACATGGGCGTAGAGCTGGGTGTACTCAACAAAAGCGGTTCCTGGTTCAGCTACGGCGATACCAAGATCGGTCAGGGTCGCGATGCAGTAAAAACTTTCCTGCAGGACAATCCTGAAGTGTCTGCCGAAGTGGAAGGCAAGATCAGGGATCTGCTGCAAACGAAATAATCTTCTGAAAATTTCAGTACTGGAAAGAGGCTGTCTATCTTATTAGACAGTCTCTTTTTGCTATAGCCCTATAAGGTTTCAAAAACCTTATAGGGCTACCTGGCGCAAACTATTGATAAAGTACTAATTTTGAAAATGCCTTTGCCCATGCAAAGGCATTTTTTTCGATCAACAGACTTATGGTAAAAAAAATAGCGGCCTGCATCCTGCTCGGGTCAGTTTTCATCGGCGCCTGCCGCAGTGCCAAACACCGCAACAGCCTTTCGGGCAGCATGGATACAGTCACCGTCAGCGCCTTCAACAATCCAATGAACCAATACCGGGCCACTGCGCCGCAGGAATGGTGGATACGCCACACCCACGCCGCCCTCTCTTTTGATTATAAAGAGAAGACGGCAAACGGCCGGGCCACCCTGAGCCTGCAACCGTATTTCTATGCCCTTGATTCACTGGTGCTGGATGCGAAAAGTATGGATATCAAAAGTGTGCAATTAGAACCGGGCCATCAAGCCCTGGCGTACACCTACGACAGTAGTCAGCTGCACATCCGGCTGGACAAAAGCTACACCCGTTACGAACAGCTAAAGCTCAGCATTGAGTATATCGCCAAACCTTATGCCCGTTCCGGCAAGGGCGGTAGCACTGCGATCAGGGACGACCGGGGCCTGTACTTTATCAATGCAGATAGCGCTGTGGCCGGTAAGCCGGTGCAGATCTGGACACAGGGAGAGACAGAAGCGAACAGCAATTGGCTGCCGACCATCGATAAGCCGAATATGCGCACTACCGTGGAGCTGGACCTGACCGTGCCTGCCCAGTACAAGACACTCAGCAATGGTGCTCTGGTAGGAAGCCGGGAGCATGGTGCTACACGTACCGATACCTGGAAAACCGATCTGCCCATACAGGTCTACGCGATCATGTTCGCGGTAGGTGATTTTCATATGACCAAAGACCGCTGGCAGGACAAGGAAGTAAATTATTATGTGGAGCCGGCTTTTGCGCCTTATGCCCGAAAAATGTTCCAATATACACCGGAGATGATCGGCTTTTTCTCGGGCGTAACCGGTGTGCCCTACCCCTGGAATAAGTACAGTCAGGTGGTGGTTCGGGACTATGTGTCCGGAGCAATGGAGAACACCTCTGCCAGCCTGTTCGGGGAATTTATGAACCAGGACGAAAGGGAGTACGACGATGAAAACCATGAAGACGTGGTATCGCATGAACTGTTTCACCAATGGTTTGGCGATTATGTGACCGC
>DATJDO010000268.1:0-3654 GCA_035497375.1 Chitinophagaceae bacterium
GCCATATTCCGGTAAAGGGCTGTCGACCATACTGTCGGCCTGGTATTCATGCAGTATCAGCAGGCGCTGCCGGTACAGGTACGGCAAAGGGTGAAACCAGAAGAGTATAGTGCATAAGGAGAGCAGCAACACATCTGCACCGTGCCACAATGCAAGATGTCTTTGCTCATGCGTGAGGATCATCTTTAACTGAGCTTCATTGTAGCGCTCTTTGTCGCTCAGGAAGATCCGGCCACAAAAGGAAAACGGGCTGTGGTTTTTACCGGTCAGCACGATACGGTTATTGCCGATCTTTTCTTTTATACTCCTGGCATACAATAAGGAGATAGTGGCAAGCTCCCTGAAAACAATAATCAGGCTAATCACACAGCCGGTTCCATACAATATGCCCAGCCAGAACATCCAATCTATGTTTTGTGCAGCAGGCACGGCCTGTGCCGCAATCACGATGTCCTTTTTCGCCTCAATCGTCTGTTCTACAACAGTACTGGTTGCTACCTGCTGCTGGTACACTTGCCTGCTCTCGAAGTTGAGCAAGGGAATCAGTATACCGGCAATCAAAGTCGCCAGAAGATAAATCCTGTTGTAACTGTGGAATGTATTCCGTTTCAGGAACACATCATAGCACAGCAGGGAAAGCAGCCAGATGGCGGAACAATTGAGGAAGTACTGGAGCATAGCTGTTATTTTTTGTGGTTGTCAATGATCTTCATGATATCGTTCAGCTCTTTCAGGTCTAAATCATTGTTTTTGACCAGGAAGCTGACCAGTTGCTTCGGTGAACCGCTGAAATATTTTTCCATCAGGTTCTGTACGCCCGTTTCTGCATAATCCTCTTTGCTTACCACCGGGAAATATTCAAATGTTTTGCCGTAAGCCTTGTGGCTGACAAATCCTTTTTTCTCCAATATGCGTACTACGGAAGAGATGGTGCTGTGCGGAACATCCGGCGTGCCCAACTGGCCCATGATATCGCGTACCAGTCCACGTTCAATTGTCCATAGCGCTTGCATGACCTCTTCTTCCGCTTTGGTTAACTGAGGTAACGTTTCATTTCGTTTCATAACGTAAAAATACGTTGTTATTTGGAATGGCCAAAATTTTTTTACCGGGGAGCGTGGGCATTCCTGTTAAGCCGGGATATTTTCAAGACAAAATGCGCAATGGACAGACTGGATTATCAGTGTTGTAATGACTTAGAACGGTCAATTTTGGTTTCGGCAATTTCCGTTCTTTTCTTACCTTTGCACGACCTCTATAGTTTGGTAGTTCCCGCTTCCTCATCTCTTCGGTCGCCAAGCAAATTTTAATACCAGACATATGACTAAATATATATTCGTAACCGGTGGTGTGACTTCCTCACTGGGCAAAGGAATCATTGCTGCTTCTCTTGCAAAGCTGCTGCAGGCAAGGGGCTACACTGCAACCATCCAGAAATTTGATCCTTACATTAACGTTGATCCGGGTACGCTGAACCCCTACGAGCATGGTGAATGTTATGTAACAGAAGACGGTGCGGAAACAGACCTGGACCTGGGGCATTATGAGCGTTTCCTGAATACCCATACTTCGCAGGCCAACAATGTGACTACCGGCCGGATATACCAATATGTGATCAACAAAGAGCGGGAGGGCGCCTACCTGGGCCGTACCGTACAGGTGATCCCGCATATTACCGACGAGATCAAGCGCAGGATGACCCTGCTGGGCAAGGATAAGAAATTTGATTTTGTGATTACTGAACTGGGAGGCACCGTGGGTGATATTGAATCCCTGCCTTATGTAGAGGCTGTACGCCAGTTGAAATGGGACCTGGGGGAGAAGAATGCCATCGTGGTACACCTGACCCTGATCCCTTACCTGGCTGCAGCAAAAGAACTGAAAACCAAACCGACACAACACTCGGTAAAAATGATGAGCGAAAACGGGATCAACCCGGATATCCTCGTTTGCCGTACCGAAAAGCCTTTATACAAAGACCTCAGGCGCAAAATCGCCCAATTCTGTAATGTGACGGAAGATGCGGTAATCGAAGCGATGGACGCCGATTCTATTTACAGTGTCCCCCTGGAAATGATGACCGAAAAGTTGGATGTGACCTGCCTCAACAAGCTGGGCATGCCACTGGGCGATGAACCTCAATTGTTGCGCTGGAAAGAATTCCTGAACAAGCTCCGCTACCCTAAATCGAAAATCACCATCGGCCTCATCGGTAAGTATGTAGAGCTGCAGGATGCCTATAAGTCTATATTGGAAGCCCTGATCCATGCCGGTGCTATCAACGAATGCAAGGTAGAGGTACGCAATATCCATTCAGAGTACCTGACACCGGATAATGTATTGGAAAAACTACATAATATTGATGCCGTGCTGGTGGCCCCGGGTTTTGGCAATCGTGGTATTGAGGGTAAGATCGACGCAATCCGCTATGTACGCGAGAACAAAATACCTTTCTTCGGTATTTGCCTGGGCATGCAGATGGCCTGCGTAGAATTCGCCCGGAATGTATTGGGACTGCCACAAGCCCACTCTACCGAAATGAATGCAGAAACACCGGATGCGGTGATCAGCATGATGGAAGACCAGAAGAAAATTGTCAACATGGGCGGTACCATGAGGCTGGGTGCTTATGACTGTGTGCTGGACAGCAATAGTTTCGCGGCTTCTGCGTATGGTCGCACGCACATTTCCGAACGTCACCGTCACCGGTATGAGTTCAACAACCAATACCTGGAGCAGTTTGAAAAAGCGGGTATGCGCCCGGTAGGAAAAAATACAGAAACCGGCCTTGTTGAAGTTATGGAACTGGCCGATCACCCTTTTTATGTGGCGACACAATACCATCCTGAATACAAGAGTACCGTTGAAAATCCGCATCCTTTATTTGTGGCTTTCGTAAAAGCAGCGAAAGAGGCTCAGAATGTAAAGCGAAACAATGCGAAAGATATAGAATTGGAGAAAACTGTTTAGAATACTATTAACAAACGATTATAGCTTTATTATTATCTTTGGCCGGAAATTTGGATCAATTTATTCAATTAAAATCAAAACTTATGACAAGCACATTACGCAAACTCGCTCTGGGCACTTTCCTGTCCGTATCAGCTTTAACTGCTGTTACCCTGACTTCCTGCAACAAAGAAGATGAAACTTGTACTGTAGGCCTAACCGGTAAAGATTGTAAAACTGAAATCAGGGCTTCTTACTACAATTCTTACAAAGGAAATGGTACAGACAACGAAGGCGGTACGTATACCGGCTTTACTGTAAAGTTCTCTTCACTGGGTACTGATCCTACAAAAATGAACCTGCAGCTGCTGGATGACAAACTGTCTTCTGTAAATGCTTTGACTGTTACTTTGACCACTAACACTGCGTTCAATATCGACCAGAAAGTAAGCGGCGACTACACTTATACTGGTACAGGTACGATCAATGAATCTTCCTGCAGTGTAACTATCACTGAGAAAAAAGCTGGTATTACTACAACTACCACTACTTACACGTTTAACAACATGGTAAAACAATAATTGTTTTACAACAAATAATAAAAAGGGGAAGAATCTGAATTCTTCCCCTTTTTTATTGCGTTTCTTTTAAGGAACCAACCTTAAAGCAATAAATTACCTGTTTTGATCAGAATGCGACTTCATG
>DATJDO010000269.1:0-1974 GCA_035497375.1 Chitinophagaceae bacterium
CATTTTACAGCGGGGAGGGACGGGTCAGTCGCCAACAGGGATACAAATAAGCTATCGTTAATCTTTACGTCAATAGCTTCATTGTCGAACACCCGGGTAAGCGCTGTAAGGCAGCTCTGAGCAGGCCGGAAGAAAGATGAAGGAAGGATCTGCGATGCGTGTATACGCTATAAAGAACTGATCCTGTTTGCTGCAAAATTAAAGCGGAATGCCTGTTTGTTTTGTGCCTGCGCGGAAGAGATCATTGAAATTTAACAATACGATGCCGGCACAAACTGTACAAAATCCACTAGTTTTGGCCCCTCTTCGGATTCAGATGTTCAGGCAATTCCTATATTTTTTGAGTTTTTTGGTGGTGCTTTCAGTTCAGGCTGGAAAGCATACTGCTGCTGCTCCCGGAGATACCTATACAATTGGATTGCCGGAACGTGTGCAGCCGCATGAGTCTTCCCCGGAAGGTTTTTTCGAACTGCATCACCCGGAACATGAGGGACGAGTGATCGCTGCCCATGCCAAGAAAAAAGCCCGTTTTCGTGCACCAGACACCAGTGAAAAAAACCAGGACCGCTTTGCCGAACAGCAAAATACAAACCATTTCAGGCTTATAGTAGCCCTCAACAGCCATTATTATAAGGCAAACTTTTCTTCCCAGCAATACAGTTTCCTGTTCCGGCTTACCCCTTTCTGATCGATAGCCTTTATCGTCTGCGCCAGCGGACTTTTCTTCGTTTGATACAACGTTGATGCAGTTGCTACCCAACTGCCTGCTCAGCCCTGCAAAAAGCAATAAGTGGCTGCAGTCTATCCTTTCATTCTAAACCAGAGCAATATTTTATGTGCTATAAAGGACACTCAGTTGTCATCCTTTCTCTGTTCCTTTTCCTGTCTGCCTGCAGCAATTCCGGTGAGAAAAAGAAAAAAACCATTGCAGAAGTTCCCGTGCTGGAGCTAAGTTATACCGATACGTCTCTGTCCCACAACTATGTGGCCGATATACAATCACTTGCCAATATAGAACTCAGGGCAAGGGTTCAGGGCTTTATGGAAAAGATAATGATCGATGAAGGTCAGTTTGTCCGTGAAGGACAGATTCTTTTCCGGATCAGCCCAAAGGAATATGCTATCGGGCTGAGTAAAGCAAAGGCAGCAGTGGCCGGTGCAGAAGCCGACTATAATATTGCCCGCCTGGAACAGGAGCGGATCGCAACAATGGTGGAGCGGAAAGTAATCGCCCCTTCAGAGCTGGAGCTCGGAAAAGCAAAAGTAGCCGCAGCAAAAGCCGCTCTTTCCTCGGCCGTCGCCAATGAGGAAGAAGCACGGAATAAATTGTCCTATACAGAAGTGCGCGCGCCTTTTGATGGTGTCGTAGACCGTATACCGATGAAAGTAGGCAGCCTAATCTCTGAGGGCACCCTGCTGACCTCCCTGTCGGACAATACCTCCGTCTATGCCTATTTCAGTGTGTCTGAAAACGAGTACCTGCAACACCTGAAAAAAGCAGAGGGCGGCAGGCTTAGCCAGGAGCGTAAAGCCTGCCTGATCCTGGCTGATGGCACCTTGTATGAATGCGAAGGTGTGATCGAAACCCAGGAAGGCGAGTTTAATGCCGGTACCGGCTCTATAAATTTCCGGGCCAAGTTTCCTAATCCCAAACACCTGCTCAAGCACGGAGCTTCAGGTAAGGTGCACCTCACCAGCGATATAGATCATGCCGTGCTGGTACCACAAAAGTCGGTGTTCGAGATTCAGGACAAAAGCTACGTATTCCTGCTGGATGAGCACAATAAAGTGTCCATGCACAGCTTTGTTCCCAGGGCCAGGATAGAACAGTATTATATTGTTAAATCAGGGCTTTCTGCCGGAGACCGTATTGTGTACGAAGGCATACAGAATATCAGGGATGGCGTCGAAGTCAAACCCCTGCCTGTCCGTACCGGTCAACATAATGTAGCCATAAAACGCTAAACCCCTATT
>DATJDO010000270.1:0-6090 GCA_035497375.1 Chitinophagaceae bacterium
CCCGTCAATATCCCATTGCTTCAGGCGGTACAGGTTCCGGCCTTGTTCAGGGCCGTAGTGCCTGTACGTGTATTCCTGGCTCATTGTCTGGTTGCCTGCTACAGATTTGCTGCTGACAAAACCAAGGCTACGCCAGTCCCGGGCGTCCAGGCTATGTTCTATTTCAAAACCCTTATTGTTCTGCTCGTTGGCCGTAGCCCAGTTGAGCACAACGCAATCCTCCATCTTGTTGATAGTGAAGTAGAGTAATCCGACAGGAAGCGGTACCGTGGTGGCTATGGTGTAGGTGGCCGGTACAGCGGAGACTCCCGCCGCATCCCTGAGCGCATACTTAAAGCCCAGTTCATTTCCAGGTCCCCCGGCGCCTTCCCGGCCCCAGATGACCATGTTGTTCACATTGAAATTCGTGATCACAAATGGTCCTCCGCTCAGGTCAACTTCCTGTACACCTGTTGCTCCGCCGAAGTTGTAGAATAATCGTGTATCGTCGTACAGGCTATCTATAATGAACGTTGACCCGGTACCGGTATTGCAGGAGGAAGCCAGGGTACAATCCTCAGGGTCGCTGCCCGACAGGGAGCCACCTGTGGCATATCCTGACAAGTCAGCGGCATTCATCGGGATCACCATCCAGGGGTCGGAAGGAGTGGATATGTCGGCGAAGCCAGCAGGAGGAGTATTGCTGAACGCGGTATTGCTTACTGAATAGGACTTGGCATCGGCTGTTGGTCCGCGCTGGATGCCAAACCATGCATTACTAGCGGCTCCTGAAAAAGCAAACCTGCCATCTGCTGCAGTATCAGCACTTCCTGTACCCATGCGTTCGCCGGTATGGTACCAGCCTGCAGGCAATGTCCGGTTAATCGGCGTGATGCTGACATTGGTGCCGATAGCATACCGCACAAGAGACAATTCTATGCGGTAAGGTCCTGGAGTCAGGGTTATTGCTTTAGAACTTCCGGAAGGAAGTATATGTGCGGAGTCAACGATTAAATTGGTTGTCGTGCGTACAACATATACATACAAGCGGGATGTTCCGATACTGCCGATACCTGGTTCCGAACCATCCTTGACCACATTCCCATTGGCATCATTAAAGATATTAACGGAGAAGGATATAACAACCTGGGCCGTGGTATGTGGACTATTCCAGGCCATTACGATACAGAACACAATCAGGCTGAAAGTTTTGTGTGAAAACAGGTGCATGGCGTTATTTTTTTGGTCTAATGTGAATAAGCTTTTCTGAATAACAGTTGATGTCTTATAAATATGTAAACCTGATGCAATATTCATGCTGGATTCTTCGGAAGTCCGTCATTCAGACTTATATTGAGGTAGAAACACTAGTGCAAACAAGTCTTTAGTAATTATTTGCTATTATGATGAGTACTTAAAAAACCGTAAAGAACAGAGCTGTACTTTTGACTGTAATACAGATATTTTATATTGTAAATTTATATATTAGTGAATTTTCCCCACCAGTTATCTTCTGCTTTGATTTATGACGACCATAAGCTGTTTGCCCAATCTTTTGCCAGCTTCCTGGAGCGCCTGGGAGTCTTTCAGCAGGTGCGTAACGCCGGTAGCGAAGATGATGTGGTGCGGAACCTGGTCAGTCTTTCCACGGAAGGCTATGTTTATTTCTTCCTGGATTACCGGATCGGGGAAGGCAACGCTTTGCATCTTTTGAATGATGCGAGGCGGATCAGCAGGAAGATTAAAGTGATTGTGATCACGAGCATGACCAGGCCTGCCACTATTGTGAATATGCTTTCTTACAAGCCGGATGCGATGATCAGTAAATCATCCGGAGCCAATGTGATTACAGAATGTCTTGAAGCTATAGCCGGAAAGCGGCAGTATATATGCCCGGAGATGAGCACCCTGATCAGCACATTCGATGCGTCCAAAAATGCAAAGCAGGTGTTCAGCCAAAGAGAAATAGAAATTCTCAGCCTTTTTGACAAAGGTCTGTCCATCATAGAAGCGGCTGATGCGGCGCACTTAAGCCGGTACACCATAGTGAACCACCGCAGCAATATGATGAAGAAATCTGGCACAAAATCTATTGTAGAACTCCTGGCGTATGCACGCAGAAACGGAATTTTATGATAATACGGAAGATAAAAGTTTGTGTATATCACGGGGGAAGTATTTGGCTGATGCTCTTGCTGCTGGTGCACGCCTCCTGTAGTGTACAGGTAAAGGCAGCTCCTGTGCCGGACAGTGTCCAACGCGGCTTTAGCAAGCTGGCCGGCCGCTACCATAGTGGTCTCATCAGTGATTCTGCTTACCTGGGCCAATGCAGTCAATACGCTTCATCCCTGCTGGCCGCCGGAGTTTTCCTCAGCGACCGGGAGCTGTCGCAGCAGTTACAATTGTTCCGGGCCATTGCATGGGGCGAGGAGCGCTACAAGGGGTTCAAAAACCGTTATTATACTATGCTGGCCAACCAGGCCCAGATGGCCGGCCGCGGAGGAGCCATGTTGTACTATGCGGAAAAACTGGAGAACATCGATAAGCAAGGCAAACACGCTCCCATTGCTGCGCTGACGATAAAGGCCGATTTTTACCGCGAGAGGAAGGCCTATAATAAGGTAAAAAAGCTCTACCTGGAGCAAAAGTCACATTTTGCCGCGATATCTGAAAACAGGGAGCTCGAAGCGAAAAACCTGGTGCAGGCCATGATCTACCTGGAGAAAACGAATGAGGCCATCGCCCAATTGCAGGACACAGTCACATCAAGCGAAATCTATACATTGATGAGTAGGATCGCGAAGGCCATAAAAGCCAGGGGCAGCGAAGATCCTATATACGATGCCTATGCTGCTTATTGCATGGCCCGTGCGCTGAATTATAAAGCCATTGCCGGAAAGAATACACCCATGAGGGATGAAGCAATAGCGCAGTTGGGGCAGCTGCAGCTTAAGCCCGAAACCCCGGAGCCCCTAAAGGCTTATGCCAGGCAGACCTTTATAGAAATGAAGATCGCGTACTATGCCGATATGCAGCAGGCGGATAGCCTTTCTTACTGGCTGGATGCCTACGAAAGTCGCTCCAATACCGGTACGGATTACGATACCCGTCAGTACATCAAAAGCAAAAGGGCCAAAGCCTGCCTGCTGAATGGGGATACTGCTGCAGGCCTGGCTTTGTTGTATGAGGCAGCAGACCTGGCAGAAAAGTACAGGGGAGAAATGCTACAAGATATCGATGGAATGCTCTATGCCCATGCCGATGCCGAAGAAAAAGAACTGGAACTGGCTGTGTCAGCAAATAAGGTGAAGCAGCGCACCCTGCTGGTTATTATTGTATGTTGCCTGTTTGCCTGTATCCTCATTGGTTTACAAGTCTATTTTTACCGCAGCAGAAAAGTGCTGCGCAAGCGGATCAGGCAGCTGGGGAATACCGTGGATCTGCAGGTCGGATTATTGGAAGAGTTTAAGTTGATTGCCCGGCAGGAAGAACAGCAGCGGATCAGCAGGGAACTGCACGATGAATGGTCGCCGGGGCTGGCGAGCGCCCTGCACCAGGTCGGCTTTATAGCGCAAGATACGACGGATGAAAGGATAAAACCCACCCTCGATCACCTGAAGGAGCAGCTGAGTTATACCTATAATTCGCTCCGTAATTTTAGTCACCGGTTGTATCATGTGCAGGACGGGGTAGCAGACCACCTTTTTGAAAACAGGATCCGGGACATCATCAACCAGGCCTTTCCCAGTAGCCATTTTGCCAAGAATGTATTGATAGCCGATGGTACCATGATGTATATTAACCTGGATGCCCGCATTGAGGTATTGCGTATTATCCAGGAGTCGGTCATCAATATTATCAGGCATGCTGCGGCAAAGGAGGTCACCGTATTGTTGTACGAAGAAAGCGGGAATATTACACTGAGTATTGTTGATAACGGTAAAGGATTTGATGTGAAAGCTAGCTTAAGTCAGCCGCGCCGAAAAGGTATGGGTCTGCCTTCCATTAAAGACCGTTCCCGGGCATTGAAAGGCACTCTGACAATTGAGTCTGGTAAGGGAGGAACTTCTGTTACAGTAATTTTTCCCGCAGGGTCACATGGTCCGGAGGAGTAATGTAAGGAAAACTGCGGAGGAGCTTTGTTGCTGAACGAATAATCTGCTCTTGTGACCCATCTGCGTTTTGAATGAGGCTGTAAAGCAGCCGGTACCAGTATCTGTACCCCAAAGCTGGTGAAAAACCGGTAGCATTTTTGGCAAGCATACAGAGCAGGGGAGGAGGCGGATAGTAACCCTTTTTCGCGTAGATAAGCTCGTTTTGCCTGTCTTGTCAATATTGTCCTAAATATAATATAGGGGAGCAGAACATTTTTGCCCTATTGCCTGATAATGCTTACTTTTGGAGATTGCTTTTTTTGAAAGGGCAAGAGTATTCCGTATATGTCGTTACCCTCATTATTAAGGTTTGTATATAATCATGGTTCAGGGCAGGTGATTACCCGTGGTAAGAAGATTTTCTTCGCCCGTGGCGTATCTCTGCTGGATATCGATTACCATATCGAGCAAGTGCGCTTTAAAGTACGCAATGATGTGTACAATAATTTTTACACGGTAACCGTATCCAAATTTTTGCAACCGGAGCAACTGTCCGTGCGTTGTCAATGCCCCTATAATCTGGGCGAGATCTGCCGGCATGAAGTAGCGGCATTATTCCACCTGAACGACCTGGTCGCCAGTGGATTTTTCCAGAATACGCAGGTGCAGTACGATCAAAAGCATACAACAGTGCGCATGCGGGATATCAACCCCCAGTTGCTGCGCTTGTTTACGAATGACGAGATGATAGAAGCGGCGGGTATTGCTGCTGCTGAAAACAATTGTGAAATCATCGCCGCGAA
This sequence comes from Chitinophagaceae bacterium, assembly GCA_035497375.1. Classification (GTDB taxonomy): domain Bacteria; phylum Bacteroidota; class Bacteroidia; order Chitinophagales; family Chitinophagaceae; genus Rurimicrobium. The sequence continues at coordinate 4,877 of DATJDO010000270.1, forward strand.
AAATGAAAAGGTGACTGCCAAAGTGCCCGATGGCGATGCCTTCCGGGAAGTAACGCTGTTGCAGAATGAGGACCGGTACTTTGATACCTCCTGCACCTGTGCAGAGCATACTTACCCTGTCTGCATGCACAAACTCACCCTGTTCCTGCAATTGTACAACCAGCATGGAGCACAATATTTCAGGGGACTTCAAAACTGGGATGAGCAGAAGAATAAGCTGCTGCGTCTCTATGGGTACAGTCTGAAAGATGACCTGGAAGGGAAATTTGATTTCGTCTATGAAGGAGGAAAGCCTTTTCTGAGGGTGTTGGACAGCTCCATCAAAAAAGTCGGTACTCAACTCCAGCCTGCAATGGTGGAAACTGCTGTGGCCGAAACGGAAGAAACAGAAGAAAAACACCTGGGCCTGGTCATCGAAACCCAAACAGACTGGTATCCTTACTGCGCTATAGAGTTGGTGAGTGGCGAAGTCAATGAAGCAGCTTCTGCATTTGCCGGCCCCATAGAAAGGGTGGATTTGCAAAAATATATTAACACCGAAATGCTGAAGCCGTTGGAGCAGGAATGGGTGGCTGTAGCCCGGAAAATCCACCCGGAGGAACTGGTGAAATACCTGAAGAAAAGCCTGCCCTTCGGTGACTTCCTTGGCGATTATCAATCCGTTCTCAGCGAGCAGCTGGACCCGGAATTGTTCCAGCCGCTTTGGGAATACCTGTTGCCTAAATACAGAGTGTTGTTTCAAAAAAGCGAAACTTCAGAACTCTGCTTTATCCACGAGGCTTCCAAAGCCTTTTCAAGCAAAGGTTTAAGACCTGTTGTCTTATCGCATACCGTACCTGTTCCCGTGCTGAAAGCACAAAAGAAGGGGACGAAATATGAGGTGGCGCTCTTTTGGAGAATAGAAGAAGAAGAAATACCGTTCAAAGAAGTAAAGATCATCAATGCAGCCATCCTGGAATACCAGGGCAGGCTTTTTTGTCTTTCTTCTGTAGCGGAAATCGCTATTTCAGAGTCCTTCCTGCCACTGGGAAAAGTAGAATTGCCGGCGAAAGAATGGCAGACTTTCCTGGAGCAGAAACTGGTGCCCTGGCGCAAAGCTGTAGAAATAGAATTCACCCCTGAGCTGATGGACGTGCTGCCCGATGTGCCGGTGCAATTCAGGTTGTATATGTACGAACAAGGCGAATCGCTGCACCTGAAACCGGCTTTCCTGT
>DATJDO010000271.1:0-2845 GCA_035497375.1 Chitinophagaceae bacterium
CAGATACGGGGGAAGAAACGGGTACGGTCAAAAACGGGTTCTGCTTTTTTACCTACGATTACATAGGCATCTTTACCATTTTTCTGGGTAGCGGCATAGGCGTCGCCTGTTTTCTCCATTTTGGTCATCGGGCTGTTATAGTCCGGGCCAAACAGCAGTGGCTGCGAACCGAACTGCTCACGGTTTACATAGCTCAGCAGGCGGTTGGCGTCATCCGGATTGGTCATATCGATTGCCGGATCAGCTTTGGAACGCAAAACCGGTACGATATAACAGGAGAAACCGATCAGAATAAACAGGATACAGAGTGTACCGGTATGCAACAGGTACTGACCTTTCTTTTTAGCATACAGCAGCAGCCAGATCAGGCCGGCGATGATGAGCAGCACCAGGAAGATCGCGCCGACGTTAAATGGCAGGCCAAATGAGTTCACAAACAGTTTATCGAAGGCAAAAGCCAGCTTGGGGATACCCTGCAGCACACCAAATTGTATGAAAGCCAGGATCACACACCCGATCATAAAGGCCAGGAAAGTGCCGATTTTCGTTACATTATAGCGTTTAAAATAGTACACAATAATAACGGCCGGAATGATCAGCAAGTTCAGCAAGTGAATACCCACAGACAGACCCACCATATACGCAATAAGCAGCAGCCATTTATCGGCATGCCTTTCGTGCGCCACGCCTTCCCATTTCAGCACCGCCCAGAAAGAGATTGCTGTCACAAATGATGAAGTCGCATATACCTCCGCTTCAACGGCAGAAAACCAGAATGTGTCGGAAAAGGTGTACGCAAGCGCACCGATAAAACCGGCACCCATAATCAGCAGGGTCTGGTTTTTCTCCGGGTTTTCAACATCTTTTGCTACGATCAGCTTTTTCGCAAAATAAGTAATGGTCCAGAACAGGAACAAAATCGTCAGGGCGCTCATGACTGCCGAAAAGGCATTCATAGCAAAGGCTGCATGTTGCTTATCAGCAAAAATGCCAAACATTCTTTGCAGCATCATAAACAGGGGTGCCCCGGGCGAGTGACCTACTTCGAGCTTATAAGCACAGGACAGGAACTCACCACAGTCCCAGAAACTGACCGTGGGCTCCAGGGTCATGAGATAAACGATTAGGGCAATGGCTCCCGACAACCAACCGCAGAGGTTGTTGATTTTGCGATAATTCATTCAGTGATCGAATTTTAGATGATTGGCAACAAAAATAAAAAAATAAGGATACCAAAAGACAGTTACTGGTATTTTGCGTAAATTAAATACCGGTAAAACCGCTAATACCACCTTATTTATACACCCGGTTCCGGAAAAGGTTCATATATTTTGCAATATTATTCCTCCATATTCCGGAAGCGCAACTTGCCGTTTGACAATAAGGCATCATAAACTGCTTTCAGGTCATCGTCTGTTTCCGCACTTCTGAGATCGCGCACGAGCTGTTTCAGGTGGGCAGATTTATAAGGATACAATGCGTCTTTTGCATTTTTTTTCTTTTCGGTATCCTTATACAGCTTAGCCATCAGGGCCACATAGGGGGTACGTTGTCTGGGATCTTCCTCTGCCCGGATTTTTACGGCAAGGAGGTCTGTTGCCAGTGCAAAACCATGTTCCGAGTGTGCATGTGCAGCAAACAAGGCAAAATCATTAGCCATATGCCAGCGCTCACCTGCAGCATTGGCCCTGAGTAAGGCCGTATCCTGATCCAGGCCGCGGGATGCCAGGACATTCCAGGCTTTCCGGTCCAGGTTGGTATTGCTTCTCCCAGCCAGATAGTTGCGGGCGATGGTGTACGCCAGCGAATCGTCGAGTTTGTACAAAGCAGCCAGCGCATTGCCCGCCACAAGGTACGAGGGGCTGCTTACAGCCTCCTGCATCAGTGCTTTTTGTTCTTTTATTTTCCAGTTGCCCAGCACTTCAAACGCCGCTGCACGGGTTTTGTTGTTGCCATCATTAGTGGCCACATTGACGATATCTGCAATCCATTTACTCCGCAAATCGTCATTGGTAAGGGTACCGATCGTTTTCAAGGCAGCTTGTCTTATCGGTGCGGAACGGTCTTCCAGCCCCCTGGCCAGTATCTTACGGGCATCTGCATTGCCGGCATCCTTCGGCAGCACACTTTCTACAGCCTGCAGCCTGCTGATAAAATCATCACAGTGCTCCAGTTGTGCCAGCCACTGCCTGTATTCTTTACGATCGATGATCTTACCGGGCAAGACATGTACCACATCCGGCACTACTACCGGGGCTATTCCGTTCTTATAATCATACACAAACACTTCCTTTTGTTTGCGCAAGGTCCAGTTTACCGTTTGTTTTTCCGCACCATACAGCAAGGCAACTTTCAAAGGCAGCTCATACAGGCCTATTCCTTCTTTTTGTGTCTGCGTTACCGTTACCATTAGTTTTTTCGTGGCCGGGTCGTCCTGGTACTGCAGCTCCAACACAGGGTGTCCGGCACGCAGGTACCATTGGTTGAAAAACCAGTTCCAATCCTTGCCTGTGGCCTCTTCTACGGCCAGGCGCCAATGTGCTGCTTCTGCAGGCTTCAGGGCATTTTTTGTCAGGTACAGATTCATGGCTTTATAAAAAGCGGAATCGCCTGCCAGTTCGTGCAGGTAATGCAGGATGGCCCCTCCCTTCTGGTAAGACACCCGGTCGAACATATCTTCCTTATCCCTGTAGTAATGCCGCACCAGCACCGGATCAGAATAGTCCGTATAATCCAGGTATTTCTTCAGGTCGCTCCAGGCCAGCTCATCGGCATACGAGAGACCATATTTGTGCTTCCGCCAAAGGTATTCGCCATAGGTTGCAAAGGATTCGTTTACCGTCAG
>DATJDO010000272.1:0-3484 GCA_035497375.1 Chitinophagaceae bacterium
TTGAAAAAAAAGCAAAAATAATTTTGCTGGTATCAAAAAACACTTACCTTTGCTGCCCGTTCTGAAAAGGACATACGTTGATTTCGTAGCTCAGTTGGTAGAGCAATACACTTTTAATGTATGGGTCTTGGGTTCGAGTCCCAACGGAATCACAAGAGCTTCGCAACTGCGAAGCTCTTGCTTTTTATGCCTGTTTATAACATCAGTTTGTAATACAGCATCGGTTCCGAGACCCCATCCGGCCAAATCCTGTCCTCCTGGTGCGTGTAGGTAAAACCAAAACACTGATTGGCCGCTTTCGATATGACATTGCGCTCCCGGTGCCCGATGATCAGGCAGGAGATACCTCTTGCTTTGGCCCAGGCAATACGCGCTTCATACAACATACGGGATAAGCCCTGCCCCCGGTACGCTTTACGGATATATGATTGCGTCATGTAGGCCTCTGCAGGTTTGTCCGCGCCGGATACAATACCCGTAATCCCAATCAGCTCATCCTGACGATAAAGGCCGAAACAGCAGCCGTAGGGATTGCTGAGCCGCTTGCTCCATTCGTCGTCACTGAAGGCCGCCTCAAAGGCATAACTATTGCCAAAGTTACCCGCTTCTGTCAGCAGTGCTTCAAGGCGCATCTGACGGTAAGCCTCAAGGTCATTGGCTTGAAAAGGATGAATATGGTACATTGTTTTTATGTAAACACTCTTTTTAATGTATGATAAAGTCGCATATTGTCATGAGAATTTAGTACTTTTGCAAAAATTTTTGAGGCCCTTCGCGCTGCAGCACAGGATGCACATATGTATTCTGCTGATTTTTCCGGAGCCTGTACTGTGCAGCAAAATTTCAGCTTTTCATACTATTAAAATTAAGACAATTACTGATTTATGAATATCCGTAACATTGCCATTATCGCCCACGTTGACCATGGAAAAACCACATTGGTTGATAAGATTATCCATGCCACACAGGTTTTCCGCGACAACCAGGAAACAGGTGAGCTTATCATGGACAATAATGACCTGGAGCGTGAGCGCGGGATCACCATCCTGGCCAAAAACATCTCTGTAAACTACAAAGGTGTCAAGATCAATGTGATCGATACTCCAGGTCACGCCGACTTCGGAGGAGAAGTGGAGCGCGTATTGAAAATGGCCGATGGTGTGTTGTTGCTGGTCGATGCGTTTGAAGGTCCGATGCCCCAAACCCGTTTCGTATTGCAAAAAGCATTGAACCTGGGCCTGCACCCTATTGTGGTGATCAATAAAGTAGATAAACCAAACTGCCGTCCCGATGAAGTGCATGACGCTGTTTTTGAACTGTTTTTCCAGCTGGATGCCACTGAAGAGCAATTGAACTTTACAACCCTGTACGGTTCTTCAAAACAAGGTTGGTTCAATACTTCCCTGGAGCAGACAGATAATATCAACGCGGTAATGGATACTATTCTTGAAAAAGTTCCGGAACCCAAAGTAGCGGAAGGAACCATTCAGATGCAGATCACATCTCTGGATTACTCTACATTCCTGGGCCGTATCGCGATTGGCCGTATTGCCCGCGGAACCATCAAAGAAGGACAAAATATCCAATTGTGCCGTTTGGATGGCACCTTTGCCAAAAGTAAAGTAAAGGAACTGTATACCTTCGAAGGAATGGGTAAAAAACGCGTTACCGAAGTTTCTGCCGGAGATATCTGTGCAGTTGTCGGTATTGAAGGTTTCCAGATCGGTGAAACAATTGCCGATTTTGAAAATCCGGAAGCATTGCCGGTTATTCCGATTGATGAGCCGACAATGAACATGCAGTTCAGCATCAATAACTCTCCTTTCTTTGGCCGTGAAGGTAAATTCGTAACGAGCCGTAACCTGCGTGATCGTTTGATGAAAGAACTGGAAAAAAACCTGGCCCTGCGTGTTCAGGACACTGATGATGCCGATAAATTTATGGTATTCGGACGTGGTATTCTCCATTTGAGCGTACTGATCGAAACTATGCGTCGCGAAGGTTTTGAATTAACAGTTGGTCAGCCACAGGTAATTACCAAAGAAATTGATGGTAAAAAATGTGAGCCATATGAAGTTTTGGTGGTAGATGTACCTTCTGATTATTCAGGAAAAGTAATCGACCTCGTAACACAGAAAAAAGGCGAGATGCTCATCATGGAAAGCAAAGGTGAGATGCAGCATCTGGAATTTGATATTCCTTCCCGCGGACTGATCGGATTGCGGAGCAACATGCTTACCGCAACAGCAGGAGAAGCAGTAATGGCGCACCGTTTTAATGAGTACAAACCATGGAAAGGTGTTATCCCTGGCCGTAACAATGGTGTTCTGTTGTCAAAAAATACAGCCTCTACCACCGGTTATTCAATGGACAAACTGCAGGACCGTGGTTCCTTCTTTATCGATGCCGGTGAAGAAGTGTATTCAGGCCAGATCATTGGAGAGCACATCAAACCAGGAGACCTGATCGTCAATGCTACTGAGCCTAAAAAACTCACGAACATGCGCGCCAGCGGTACAGATGATGCCAACCGTATTGCACCTAAAGTACAATTGACTTTGGAAGAATGTATGGAGTACATTCAGCAAGACGAGTGTATTGAAGTAACACCACAAAACATCCGTCTGCGCAAGATCATGCTCGACGAAAATGAGCGCGCCAAATATGCCAAAGCAATGAAGGCATAATAAATAATAACAGCAACAGGTAAAAATAAAAGAGCCGCTTACGATGTGTAAGCGGCTCCTTTATTATGGAATGGATTGATTAGATAGTGCCGATCAGCTTTTTCAGGTAAACACCATAGCCGCTTTTGAAATATTTGTCAGAAAGAACCTGCATTTGAGCCTCGTCGATCCATTTGTTGCGGTATGCGATCTCTTCAATACAACCGATCTTCATGCCCTGGCGTTTTTCGATCACATTGATAAAATCCCCTGCTTCCATCAGGGAGTCGAAAGTTCCGGTGTCCAGCCAGGCCGTACCCCGGTGCAATACACCGACTTCCAGCTTTCCTTTTTCGAGATAGGTCTTGTTGACATCTGTGATTTCCAGTTCTCCCCTGGGCGAGGGTTTGGTCGCTTTGGCTATCGCTACCACATCATTGTCATAAAAATAAAGGCCGGGTACAGCATAATTCGATTTGGGAGCCAGAGGCTTTTCCTCAATGCTCAGGGCCTTAAAATCTTTATCAAATTCAACGACGCCATAGCGTTCAGGATCGTGCACCTGGTAAGCAAATACCACAGCCCCGTCAGGGTTGGTTTTGGTTTTGAGGAAAGTGCCCATACCTGCACCATAAAAAATATTGTCACCCAATATCAGTGCTACAGGGGAATTTCCGATAAAATCTGCCCCGAGGATAAAGGCCTGTGCGAGGCCGTCCGGGCTGGGTTGTACCACATACTCAAACCTGCAACCGATCTGGCTGCCGTCGCCCAACAGCTTTTTAAAGCCTGCCTGGTCTTCGGGTGTGGTGATGATC
>DATJDO010000273.1:0-6289 GCA_035497375.1 Chitinophagaceae bacterium
CTACATTGGCGACCACTACCCTGAAGCCGTTCGTATTCCTATGGAAGTCTGCCAGTTTGTTAGCCGCCCCGAGAAAGTCGGGATGGCTGACAATGATATAATCCGCAACGCCCAGGCTGTGCAAATCCTGGTTGGCTACCGGGCCACTATAAGCTGGTATGAAAAAATTGTTATCGGCTGCAGTGTATTCATGTAGTATGGAAGCTTCGCTGACAAAGGAGTAAGTGCTTCCGGACAGGGTTCCGCTGATGGATAAAGGCCGGAGCGGATTGGTCACATCCCACACCCTGGTGCTGCCATTTGCTCCTGAAAGCTGGAACTGGGCTACAGAGCCAGGCCCAACGCTTCTCCAGTCTCTGAAAGAGAGCTGGGTGCCGGTGCTGAATTGTAACTGCCTGCGGGTGTTTACCTCAATAAAGTCCAGGTAGGCTTTAGCTACGGATACGTTTTTCTGGTAATCGATCGTAAAGGCAAGTGTGCCTGAAGACGGTAAAACAGTCAGGCCGGATTGAGCCACTTCTACGCCCGGGTTTTCCCCGTCAGTGCCGGAGATACCATAGATGTCATCATGGCTGCCGATCAGGTTGCCATTCAGTGATACGAGGCAACACGCTGCATTATCCTTGCCCAGTGCTGCACTGGCCAGCCGGTAACTGTAATAGACAGAGTCGCTGATATTGGGTAGGGACAATGAAAATGTCTGTTTGGGGCTGTAGCCGGTAGTGAAGCCAAAGGCCTCTCCCCACCATGTTTTACCAAAGAGGCCCAGGTTCACCAGTTCTTTTTCATACAGGGCATATTCGTTGAAGGAGCTGACAAAAGTAGTAGGGGCGGATGAAGAAGTGCTGCTGCCCATGCGTAGGCCGTCGCCATTGTTAAAGGTGATGAAGTAGTAGCTGCTATCGGCGTATAAATTTGTCCGGTGGTTGAATCTTTGGTTGAGGCTGTCTTTCTGCCAGTCAAGTGGCCCGTTTGCATAAAAAAGGAAATAATCGCCGGCGCCGAAAATGCCATCCCCTCCGTCATACATCTGGATCGCATTTTCCGTCAGGTCGTCCGGGCGCGGTATTTTATTTGATTCGTGGATCATGGTGCCCCCGTTGCCGAATAGCCGGATCGTACTGCTGCTGATATTGCCGGACTGGCCAAGCTTGTTTTTTACAAAATCATAGTCAATCTTGTACATGCCTCTGTAGGGTACTGCCAGTTTTTGCCATGTACCGCCCGCCAGCACAGAAGAACCGCTTGTGGTTCTCATCAGTTTGGAAGAACCGCTTGCTATGGATGTCTGGCCAGCTGTAGTATTCAATAATTCAAAATCTGCGTGTTTCAGCTTTTCGACGACACCCTGCGCATTTTTCCTGTAAGCAGGTATGCGCAACAATGCGAAGTTTTTTTTGCGTTCCGTCCCTACAAGAACAGAAACCTGGGAGCTAGAACTGAAAAGTTTGTCGGGAACCGATGCAGAGGCGGCAACAAAATTCTGGCTGAGCGTTTTGATCTGAGGAATGTTCTTGTCGTCAAGGGCTATTTTTTCAATATAGTATCCGTCAACAAGTTGTGCGTCGGAAAAGTCAAAACTTAATCTTTTCCCTTCCTGCGCCATTCCTGCAAAAGCCGTAGAGCAGCAGGTAAGCAACAATATCAATTTTAGGTTCATAGCAAATATTTTTTGAGTAGCGGGGATATATAATCAAAGTTACACTAAGTGATGGAATTTAAGCAGATACAGGCTGTATAAGCTTAAGGGATGCCTTGAATAAAACGGATAATTTATCATTTTATTATGTTGTTGCCCGGACGCTCCTTGCAGCTTGCAAAATAAAGCGTATTTTACGGCACCTTATTCAGTTGAAGCAAATTATACCAGAAAGAAATTGTAGCAGAGCCTGGGGCAGAATTTGTGGTTTAAAAAAAGATTTTTTGAAAAAACGATGGTCAAATACTTGACATTCTCAAAAAGTTGCTCTACTATTGTAGGACTTTTAACAAAATCGGACTTAATTAAGTAGTAAATATTTTTCGCAGAATTATGAAAAGAACACTCATTAATATGAGCTTGCTGTGTGTTGGAACGGTTACGCTCTTATCTGCCTGCTCTTCCAATAAGGGTGGTGGTGTTTCTGGCAAAACAGGCTGGAATTACAATGACCCAAAACTTGGCGGATTCGATGTGCCGAACTACCCTGGCCAGCAAACTGGTCCTGGTCTTGTATTTGTAGAAGGCGGTCGTTTTACAATGGGGCAAACAGAAGAAAACCTTGAGGACGAACGCACAAACATACCTCGTACAGTATCAGTATCTTCTTTCTATATGGATGAGACTGAGGTGGCCAACGTTCACTATCGTGAATACACCTACTGGACAGGCAGGGCTTACGCTTCTGACTATCCGGATCTGGTAGCGCGTACCTTGCCCGATACCACGGCCTGGAGAAGCGCCTTGTCTTACAATGAGCCAATGGTAGAATATTATTTCCGCCATGCCGCTTACAATAATTATCCAGTTGTCGGCGTGTCCTGGAATCAGGCCAACGAATATTGTAAATGGCGTACAGACCGCGTAAATGAGATGATCCTGATCAAAAGCGGTAAACTGAAAAAGAACCCTAACCAGGTGAACGAGGATGTCTACAACGATCAGACTTATGTTGGCGGTCAGTATGAAGGTCTTGCAGGTGGTAACCGCAAAAGAGACTTTGATCCCAACGGTTCCGGTAAACGTAGTGTAAACTATTCTGACGGTATTTTCCTGCCTGCCTACCGCCTTCCAACAGAAGCGGAATGGGAATATGCAGCATTGGGCCTGAAAGGTAACAACCCTGAGCCTGCTACGAAACGTCGCCGTGGTGAAGAGGTGATCACCAACAGGAACACCTATACCTGGGGAGATCCTAACACTACCCGTTATGGAATCCGTAACTCTTACCAGGGTGAATTCCTGGATAACTACAAACGTGGTGCCGGTGACAACATGGGTATTGCCGGTGGTCTGAACGATAATGCAGATATCGCCAGCCCTGTAGGTTCTTTCCAACCCAATGCCCTCGGTTTGTATAATATGGCCGGTAACGTAAGTGAGTGGGTTCTGGATACCTATCGTCCTACTTCTCACCAGGATGTTGAAGACTTCCGTCCTTTCCGTGGTAACGTGTATAAAACATACCTCCGCAATGCTGAAGACGGAGCTCTGGAAGAAAAAGACAGCCTTGGACGTCTGACCACGCGCATGCTGGATTCCACTGAAATGGCCGCTACCGGAAACAACTTCCGTATTAAAGGTGCTGATGCTCGCAATATCGGTGACGATGACAGCCTGAACGGTATCTTCAACTACGTGTATGATTATGGTAAAACTTCCCTGGTCAACAACGAATCAAAAGTGTACAAAGGTGGCTCCTGGAAAGATCGTGCTTACTACATGTCCCCAGGTACACGCCGCTTTATGCAGTCTGATAAATCAAGCTCATCAATCGGTTTCCGTTGTGCTATGGACCGCCTGGGTAGCCCCAATGGTGTGAACAAAGACAAAGCCGGTAACTACTTCTCCGGTAAAAGAAAAAAGAAATAAGTAACTCAGAATACTATAAAAACCCGCCGATATCTGGCGGGTTTTTTATTTTTACAGCTAAAAGAAAAGCTTTGAGCATCGAATCCCTATACCAGATTTACCTGCAGCATCCCATTGTTTCGACAGATACCCGGAAGATAGAACCGGGCTGTATCTTTTTTGCCTTAAAAGGCCCGAGTTTTAATGGGAATGCATTTGCCGAAAAAGCACTTGAATTGGGTGCTGCCTATGCTGTAGTGGATGAAGCACAATATCAGTTGAATGAGCGCTTTGTCTTGGTAGATGATGTGTTGACCGCACTGCAGCAATTGGCCAGGCACCATAGGAAGCAGTCGTCCATTCCATTTATTGCCATTACAGGCTCTAACGGGAAGACAACGTCCAAAGAACTGGTTACTGCTGTGCTCTCACAGAAATTTATTACCTACGCTACCGAAGGAAACCTGAATAACCATATCGGTGTCCCCCTGACTATTCTTAAAATAAAAAAGAATGCCGAGATGGCAGTCATCGAAATGGGGGCCAATCACCAGAAGGAAATTGCATCATACTGTACCATTGCCCTGCCTGACTATGGTATCATCAATAATTGTGGTAAAGCCCATTTAGAAGGCTTTGGCGGCATTGAAGGAGTCAGGAAGGGTAAAGGGGAGCTCTATGACTTTGTTCGCGAAAACAAGGGTATAATCTTCCGTAATACAGACCTTGATTACCTGAAGGAGATGGCGGCAGGCATTGAGCAGCAAATTACCTATGGCAGCACTGGGGCCGCTTACACGGGACAGATTACCGATCACCGGATAACCCTGAATATAGCGGTACAGGCACCGGCGTTTTCAGCAGAGCTGCACAGTCAGCTGGTAGGCGACTATAACTTTCCAAACATCATGCTGGCAGTGGCAGTAGGGGCGCATTTTGGTGTCAGCAGGGAGCAGATAAAAACCGCAATAGAAAACTATCAGCCGGATAACAGCCGTTCACAGCTGATGAAAAAAAGGTCCAATCAAATCATACTGGATGCTTACAATGCCAACCCGACCAGCATGAGGGCCGCGATTGCCAACTTCGCAGGGCTGGAAGGCGACAATAAAATACTATGGCTGGGCGCGATGAAGGAAATGGGGACGGAAGAAGCTTATGAACATAAAGCCCTGGTAGACTTCATTAGCCAGTGGTCCTGGAAGGAAGTGATCCTGGTGGGACAGGAATTCGAACCCTGCAAAGGAGTATTGACCTGGTTTGCGGATTCAGAGGCTGCCGCAGGGTACATTACCGCGCACAAACCCGGGCATGCCCAGATCCTGATCAAAGGATCCAGGGGCAGTAAAATGGAAAAATTACTGGAAGCGCTCTAAGCTTAGTAGGTAATCACCTGTTCCTCTAGCTGTGGCATTTCCCGGAACTCATATTGCTGGTTGCGGAGTTGCGGCTCGAAGCCTGCTTCGCGGATCGCCTGCTGAATACCAGCAGCAGTAAAGCGGTGTGGTGCTCCTGCGGCGCTCACCACGTTCTCTTCGATCATAATAGAACCAAAGTCATTGGCCCCGGCATGCAGGCACATTTGCGCTACATGTTTGCCAACGGTCAGCCAGGACGCCTGGATGTTTTTGACGTTAGGCAGCATGATCCTGCACAGGGCGATCATACGGATGTACTCTTCCCCGCTGGTGTCATATTTTGTTTTGCGGATGCGTGCCAGCAAGGTGTCTACATCCTGGAAAGTCCAGGGGATAAAGGCGAGAAATCCTTTTGCTCCTTCGGGTTTCATAGCCTGGACTTCGCGCAGTTTCACCAGGTGTTCAAAACGCTCTTCAATCGTTTCCACATGTCCGAACATCATGGTTGCAGAAGTTGTCAAACCTATCTGATGCGCTTCTTTCATGATGTCCAGCCATTCCTGTGCGCCACATTTGCCTTTCGATATCAGGCGGCGGACACGATCATTCAGTATTTCGGCACCGGGCCCCGGCATACTGTCCATACCCGCCTCTTTCAACCGCTGTAAAGCCTCCCTGTGGCTGAGGCCGGACACTTTACAGATATGGGCCACTTCGGGCGGTCCGAGGGCGTGGAGTTTCAGCTGCGGATACAGCTGCTTCAGCTCACGAAACAAGTCGGTATAGTATTCGATACCCAGGCCCGGGTGGTGCCCGCCCTGCAGCAACAGTTGCTCGCCTCCATAACGGAAGGTCTCTTCAATCTTTCTTTTGTAGGTTTCGATATCGGTGATGTACGACTCAGGATGCCCGGGAATACGGTAAAAATTGCAAAACTTACAGTTGGCTACACAAACATTTGTCGTGTTCATATTCCTGTCAATGATCCAGGTTACTTTACCATACGGTACCTGCTTTTTACGCAGCTCGTTACCCACATACATCAACTCTGTCAGCGGCGCATTCTGATGCAGGAAAACGCCTTCCTCTATACTCAAAAACTCAAAGCGCAATGCTTTGGCATACAGTTCCTGTAATTGCATTTTGCAAAATTAGACAATTAGCCAATATTCGTACAGGAGATTTGGCTATTCTTCGATTGAATACACTAATAGTTGCAACTTCAACCTGTACGGTTTTGAAAACTGCACAGGTTGGACCGCGCAGGCTTACACTAGTCTCAGGTGTAATTTACTGAGTAGCAGACTTGATAAGGCGTCATTATGCAGGAGTGTTGTTTTTTACTGCCCTTTCGAAGCAGAACTGAAAACACCCGGCCAGC
>DATJDO010000274.1:0-5581 GCA_035497375.1 Chitinophagaceae bacterium
GAAGCAGGAAATAATTGTGGATGATATGGATCGCCTGCTGGAAGTGTCCCGGCAGATGTACGAAGATGATGCTGTACAGGCCTGCTTCTGGATGGCACCATTGCCGGCAGATATCTGCGCCTACTACTGGGTATTGTATTACCTCAGCAAGCACAAAGAACGTTTTAAGATCATCAACATAGCGGGGCTCCCCTTTTTGAGCGAGAGCGGCAAGCTATTCTTTCCCAAGAGTATCGCCGAGCTGTCGGCAAAGGAGATCGTGAAGGCAACGAAACTGGCCCGGCCGGTAAGCCCATCAGAAACAGAGGTTGATGTCTATGAATGGAAACAGCTGCAGGCGCACAACGCAGCGATCAGAACTTCAGGCGGGGGCAAAAAAATAAACAACCAGCCGGTGGACTTTTACGATCAGCTCTTGCTGGCCCAATGCAGTCCTGCCTATCAGAAAGCGCAAAAAGTCATTAATGCGGCTATGGGCAAAGAAGGCAATATCCCCACCGGCGACTTGTACCTTTCCTGGAGACTGCGCGAGCTCGCTGCCCAAGGTACCCTGCAGATACAGGCCGACAATGGCAAGTCTTCCAAAGACTTCGAGGTAAAACTATTCGAAGCAGTCACGACCGAAGAATCTCCCTTATGAAGTACCACATAGAACTCAAAGATCAAAGAAATAAATCACGGCAATCCACCTTTCTGCACCTGATCACCGGCTTCGGTTTTACGGGTACCGGCGCCTTTACCTTCCTGCTCGCGAATGCAGATTGGGTAAAGACTGTATTTCATGCCCCCCTGGTACCGGCCTGGCTCATCGGCGGCTTCTGCCTGCTGTACGGCCTGATACTGCTTCTGTTGGTGTTTACAAAATCGAAATGGCTGAAGATGCCGGTCAACAACAGGCGCGCACGGCTGGCCAATACCGGCTCAGCCCTGTTGCTGGCTCTTGTTTTCGTACTCTCGCAATGGTGGCTGGCTGCGGCAATCTGCGGCATCATCGGCCTGGCAAACCTGTTTACCTGGTTCTATGAGCAAAAGATGAGCGAAGCACTTTTCGTAACATTCGAAGAGCAAGGCGTCAGCCTGCCCGCTACCGCCCGCAGAAAACAACTGGCATGGGAGGAGGTAGAGCGGGTCATCCTGCGGCATGGCATTGTGACGATCGATTGTTTCAATAATTTCCTGTACCAGTGGACCGTAAAATACAACAATACCGATACCGCTGCTTTCGAAGCCTTTTGCGCACAGCAGATCGCGGCGCACAAAGACAAAAGAAGCGAAGACTGGTAAAAGGCGGCATTGCCTTTTTCTTGCTACCTTTGGACAACAGAATAATACGCATATGGCACATTATCATAGCTTAGGAACCATTCCCCACAAACGGCATACCCAATTTCGCAAACCGGACGGCGGTTTGTATTCAGAACAGTTGTTCAGTACCGAAGGTTTTTCCTCCAACTATTCTCTGCTGTATCATATCTACCCCCCGACCATGATCATCCGCACGGAAGAACCGACGGATATATCCCCAAAGGCCGCTACTGACAATATCCTCAAACACCGCAGTTACCAGGGTTTTAAAGTAAAGCCCGAGGCAGATTTTTTAAAAAGCAAAAAAGTGGTGCTGTTCAACAACGATGTGCATATAGCGCTGGCAGCTCCCACACAAGGCCTTACCGGCAATGTCTTTTACAAAAATGCAGATTCGGATGAAGTGATCTTTGTGCATGAAGGCAAAGGCATCCTGAAGACACAATATGGCCAGATCCGCTTCGGATACGGAGACTACCTGGTCATCCCCCGGGGCAGCATTTACCAGATCCAGTTCGAAACAGAAGACAACCGCCTGTTTATCGTAGACTCCTTCAGCCCCATCACTTTCCCCAAACGTTACCTGAGCAAATACGGCCAGTTGCTGGAACACGCACCCTTTTGCGAGCGCGATATCCGCAAGCCCGAAAACCTGGAGACCATAGACCAGAAAGGGGAGTTCCTGATCAACGTAAAGAAAAAAGGCCTGCTGTATCCCATCTGGTACGGTACCCATCCCTTCGACGTGGTCGGATGGGACGGATGCGAGTATCCTTATGCCTTCAGCATTCACGATTTTGAACCGATCACAGGAAGGGTACACCAGCCGCCACCAGTGCACCAGACATTCGATGCGCACAATTTTGTGATCTGCTCTTTTGTGCCCCGCTTATATGACTACCATCCGCTGGCGATTCCCGCCCCATACAACCACAGTAATATCGACAGCGATGAAGTGCTGTATTATGTAGATGGCGAGTTTATGAGCCGCAAGCACGTGGAGCGCGGAATGATTACCCTGCACCCCAGCGGCATCCCGCATGGCCCGCATCCCGGGGCGGTAGAAAAAAGTATCGGTAAAAAAGAAACACCGGAACTGGCAGTAATGGTGGATACCTTTCACCCCCTGATGATGACCGATGCGGCAAAAGGCATTGAAGACGAACACTATATCATGAGCTGGGCAGAATAATAGTATGCTAACGATACCATAAAAATCACCGGAGCTACCGGTGATTTTTTGTTGGTACAGCCGGGTAGTGCAAGCCTGCACTTTTCCTTGTGCCGCTCACCTGCTCCGGCTGGAATAGATTTCGTAATTTTACCTTTTCGACCCTTCAATGAGCATTCAGAATAACTACGTAGCAATAATGGCCGGTGGTATCGGCAGTCGTTTTTGGCCGGTAAGCCGGACCCAGTACCCCAAACAATTCCTTGATATCCTCGGCACAGGGCGCTCCCTGCTGCAATGGACATACGCCCGCTTCAAAGATATTTGCCCCCCCGAGAATATTTATTTCATCACCAATCATCACTACGTGCCCCTGATCAGGGAGCAGCTGCCGGAACTGGGAGAACACCAGGTGATGAGCGAACCTTCGCGTAAGAATACCGCGGCCTGTGCTGCGTACTTTGCACACAAAATATACGCACTGAACCCGGAGGCCAATATCATTATGGCCCCTGCAGACCACCTCATCCTGGATGAGCGTGCTTTTGAGCGCAGTATGTTTGAAGGGCTCGATTTTGTAAAGAACAATGCCTCCCTGCTCACATTGGGTATCAAACCCACGCGTCCGGATACAGGATATGGCTACATACAGTTTGATCAGAAGAAATCGATCAGCGATATTTTTAAGGTCAAAACATTTACAGAAAAACCAACCCTGGATATAGCACGCGCCTTTCTGAAAAGCGGGGATTTTCTATGGAACGCCGGCATTTTTCTCTGGAATGTCAATACGATCATCAGCGCCTTGCAGAAGTATGTGCCTGAACTCAATGATATTTTTGCAGAAATCGGGGACCGTTACAATACAGCGGGAGAATATCCGGAAATTGAAAAAGCCTACCCGCACTGTATCAATACTTCTATTGACTATGCGGTGATGGAGAAAGCGGATAATGTATTCGTAGCGCCGGCACAATTCAGCTGGAGCGACCTGGGCACCTGGGAAAGCGCGTACGAGAACTCTGCAAAAGATTACCTGGGCAATGCCGTACATGGTAAGAACGTCATCGTGATCGATGCAGCGGAGTGTATGGTCAAAGCCCCGGAAAACAAACTTGTTTTACTGCAGGGTCTGGAGAAGTTTATCGTCATTGATACACCGGATGTGCTGCTGATCTGCGAGCGCAATAAAGAGCAGCATATCAAGGAATATGTAGCCGAGATCAAGCGCAACAAAGGAGAAAAATACCTTTAGAACCTGGGGCAATTGTACACCCTGCGTCCTTTGGACGTTTCCCCGTACAGGCCCTCATAGCGGAACGACAGCTCCAGCGCGCCGGTACCCTTGCCTGCATTCACCGGCAGGGAGGATATAGTATAGTCGTAGCTGAACATAAAGCGCATCGTATTGCGTTGCAGGCCCGCCACGCCGATCACAGCATCACCGATACGGTGGTAGGCGCCGAAAATCAGCTGGTTGGCGGCAATCTGTTCCCTGGGTGACATCAGGTTGTAGGAGAATAGTGTGCCATAAATAATTTCGCGGGCGCCACTTTGTATGCTGTAATAAGCAGATGGGTTAAGGATCACATTGTCCGCTGTTTTCAGCAGCAGGTCCAGGTTGGCCGTATGCCTGAAGTCAAGTTGGTTTTGCCCGCCTTTAAAGAACGTTTCCGTTGGCTTGTTCAGGTTGGCAGTAGAGACACCCAGCTTAATATAGACGGCTTCGCTGGGAAAGAATGCATAGTTCAGCCCCGCTGATACGGAATTGAACGAGGATTTTTCCAGCCCCTTGCCTTCCTGGTTGTCCTGGTTTTTGTCAAAAAGAAAGCCATCCCATTGCACCGGGTAAGTAAACTTACTGAAGTTCACGCTGCGCGAATTGGCACTGGCAGAAGCCCCTGCAGAGATCATGCTGCTGAGACCGATCTGCACATGGTAGGCCACGAAGACCTCAGAACGAAACAGGTTCAATTTGCCGTCGCCGACATTATCATTAAAAAAGGCAAAGCCCAGGCCCAGCCAGTTGGTCTCATTCGTATTGCGGAATGCCTGGAAATCGCCGTAGACGGATGTAGTGGTAAAGGGGGCTGGTAAAGCAGCCCATTGCGATCTGTGCTGCGCTCCCAGGCGGAAATCCGCATCCGGTGACAAGCCCGTATTCGCAGGGTTCAGCAGCAGCGGTGCATTGTAATACTGGGAAAAGTGCATAGACTGGGCTTTACCCTTCAGGTTAAGCGCTAAAAAGAACACACTGCACAGTAATACGAATCTTTGTTTCATCTGGTGAGGAGAAATACAGTATAATATTACGCAAAATTCCCCTGATATAAAAATCAATCCCGTGATGTAGCCTTTGTTACCTACAAAAAGCCGGCCTCTTGCGAGCGCCGGCCTTTGCGATGGAAAGACAAAATCCTTATTTGATCTCTACTGTCCTGGACAGTGCCAGTTCATTAATCACGTGTATCTTTTTACCGGCTAGCGTTTGCTCTTCATGGTTCCAGGGCGCAATGGTCACACTGCCACCGGCTGTTTTGCCCAGGCCGGACAGTTCAGACGCGGTAAAAGTGACCGATGTCGTTCCGGCAGCCATTCTTTTCAGTAAGGACTTTGAAGCACCATTGATCTGGAAATAAACAGAGTCGGATTTGGTGATCGTGCCGGATACTGCGAGGGTAAAGTCTTTGGAAATGTCTACAGAAGTGTACGAACCGTCAATTTTACCGGCTTTAGGCATACCCTTTCCCCCGGCAGCAGCAGCAGCGTTATACGTGAAAGAAGGTGTGGTGACCACCCATTTGATATCTCCGCTCAGGTCAATGCCCGTTGGGTTGGATATGCCGGGAATATATAGATAGGAGTTGTTGGTCTGTTTGGCCAGTTCGGTACCGTTCAGCGTGATCTTTCCGGCGTCTGTATACGCACCCGTAGCCAGGTTGCCGAATACCGCAACACCGGTACCCAGGTCCATATCTACATCCATACCGAAAGAGGTAGTAGTGGTGCGGGTCAGCAGGGCGACTACAGCGCCGTCACCGCTCCCGTAAGTGGGCGTGGCCGTGGTACTGGCCGTGGGTTTGGGGTATGGTGTGGGCGTAGGTG
>DATJDO010000275.1:0-2200 GCA_035497375.1 Chitinophagaceae bacterium
TGGGACAGCACCAAACCGGATGGAACGCCACGTAAGCTGATGGATGTCAGTAAACTGAGGGCGTTGGGATGGGAAGCGCAGATTGGCCTGGAGCAGGGTATACAGCAGGTGTACAACGATCATTTTTTGTATCCTGCCAAAGCATAGCCGGTGACCGCGAAAAGTTACTGGTACGTCCTGACCACAAAGCCCAGAGCCGAAAAGAAAGTAAGTGAGGGCCTGACGAAAATGGGCATTCTTCATTTCCTGCCGCTGCAAAAGCAATTGCGGCAATGGAAGGACCGGAAGAAATGGGTGGATATGATCCTGTTCAACTCCTACTTGTTTGTACAGGACACAGGGGAATCCCGGAACGATGTATTTGCGGTACCGGGGGTATTAAAGTATCTTTCGGCAGAGGGCAAGCCCTGCATGGTCAGCGATGAGGAGATTGAACGGATCAGGAAGATTTGCCGCTATGAATCGGAACTGGTATCGAGCCGTGAAGAATTCGTGTCGGGTGATGAGGTGGAAATAACGGGAGGTCCTTTGATCGGGCTGCTGGGCAGGCTGATAGAAAAGGAGAATGCGGCTTACCTGTCCATACAGATCGAAAATATAGGGTACGCAGTATCCTTCAAGATTGATAAGGGTCTTGTAAAAAAGATAAGAAAATAGCTGGTGCTCCCCGGAGCAAACTGAGTTGCATTTTTTCAAAAACAGATGTAACTGAGTACGGCGAAGCCATAGAAAAAACGGAGTCATGAGCAATACGGCGATAAAGGTTGAGGATTTGGGAAAACTATACCGGCTTGGAGAAGTCGGTACAGGAACGATCAGTCATGATCTGAACCGCTGGATCGCTAAAGTGCGTGGTAAAGAAGACCCTTTTGCCAAAGTCGGTGAGGCGAATGACCGGACCAGCAAAGGTGACAGTGATTATGTATGGGCCCTGAAGGATATAAATTTTGAAGTACAGAAAGGAGAAGTACTGGGCATCATTGGCCGGAACGGGGCCGGTAAAAGTACTTTGCTTAAATTGTTGAGCAAAGTGACCCAACCGACAACGGGGCACATTAAAGTGAACGGCCGTATCGCCAGCCTGCTGGAAGTCGGCACCGGTTTTCACCCAGAGATGACAGGCAGGGAGAATATATTCCTGAACGGAGCGATCATGGGTATGACGAAGAAAGAAATCCGTTCCAAGTTTGATGAGATTGTGGACTTTGCCGGTGTGGAACGATATGTGGATACCCCGGTAAAGCGATACAGCAGCGGTATGTATGTGCGCCTGGCCTTTGCGGTGGCGGCACACCTGGAGCCGGAGATCCTGATCGTGGATGAGGTGCTGGCTGTAGGCGATGCGGAATTCCAGAAAAAGTGCCTGGGTAAGATGAAGGATGTGAGTGTGAATGAAGGCAGGACAGTTCTGTTTGTCAGCCACAATATGGAGGCTGTGCAGAACCTGTGCACCAGCGGCCTGCTGATGCAGAACGGAAGGCTCATTGCTAATGATGGTATAGAGAACATTATTGCCAGTTATGTGTCTAAATTCTTAAAGCAGGATACAGTCAAGACCTGGACGAAAGAAGATGCACCGGGCAATGAATATGCCCGTTTGCTGAAGGCCAGGGTGGCTAACCTGGTGACGGATTCTGACCTGGAGTTTGATACCCTGTCCGGCTTTGCCATAGAACTGGAAATAGAGAATCTGAAAGATGAAATGCAGCAACTGGACCTTACCTTCCACCTGGAAGACGAAAGGGGGATACTGGTAACGGTCAGCTCTACATTTTTTGTACAGCAACCGGCCACCTACGGAAAAGGCACCTGGCGCGTATCCACTCAGTTTCCCGGCGATGTGCTGAACGAAGGCATTTATACGATTTCACGGCTGCTGCTGGTCAAAAACAGGGGGCAGGTCGTAACGGAATGGAAAGACGTCCTTACCTTCGAAATGCTGCCCCAGCGCTCCGGCATTGTCGGTTGGCAAGGACAAAAAGAAGGTGTGGTCAAAGTAAGTAATTTACCCTGGAGAATCGATTATATATGATCAATGTAACAAAGGTTTTTCTGCCGCCCAAAGAGCAATTGTACGCCTATTTCGATGCCATCATTGCCCGGGCCTGGGTAACCAACAACGGCCCACTGGTCAATGAACTGGAGCTGAAGCTCAGGTCTTACCTGGGTGTCGATAAGCTGCTGTTCCTGAACAACGGAA
>DATJDO010000276.1:0-3540 GCA_035497375.1 Chitinophagaceae bacterium
ATGCCATGATCAAACTGGCTGGTGGTGAGAACGCAGTCAGCGGTTTCGAAGATTTCAAACCATTGACTCCCGAAGCTTTGCTGAATGCGAACCCTGATGTGATCCTGATGTTTACCAGTGGTCTCGAAAGCCTGGGTGGTATGGATGGCCTGCTGAAAGTGCCTGGTATTGCAATGACCAATGCAGGCAAGAAAAAACAAGTGATCGAAATGGATGGCCAGTACCTGACTGGTTTTGGTCCGCGCCTCGGAAAGGCGATAGCAGAGTTATCAAAAAAATTAGATGCAGTCAACAAGAATTAAAATTTTTACCCTTACCGTCAGTGTGTTGCTGATCATAAGCATCATGCTGGGAATGGGAATGGGTGCGGTTTCCATAAGCCCCTTACAGGTGATGGCGATACTGGCAAAAAAAATAGGAATCAGCTCAGGTGTAAGCTACACCGATGTACAGGAATCCGTCCTGGTGGCTATCCGTATGCCCAGGGTCATTATGGCTGTGCTGATCGGATCTTCCCTTGCTATATCAGGCGCTGCGATGCAGGGCCTGTTTCGCAATCCTCTGGCCGACCCCAGCCTGATCGGAATTTCTTCAGGTGCATCCTTTGCCGCAGTAGCCTCTATTGTTTTAGGCATCAGCACCGTTACCTCTATCACAGGCATTACCGGCACCTATGCTTTATCCTTTGTCACCTTTTTTGGTGCACTCGTTACGGCTATTATTGTGTACCGCCTGTCCCAATCCGGAGGTAAAACGATTATTGCCACCATGCTGTTAGCCGGTATCGCCATCAATGCTCTTGCGGGTGCCGGTACCGGTATTTTTACTTACGCCGCTACTGATGCGCAGCTCCGCAGTATTACCTTCTGGATGCTGGGCAGCCTCGGCGGCGCATCCTGGAACAATGTGATCGGCATCATACCTTTCACCTTGCTGCCGGTATTTGTATTTCCCTTCATGGCCAAAGCGCTGAACGCGTTCTCTATCGGCGAAAGCAATGCTGCGCACCTGGGTACCAATACCGAACTCGTCAAGAGGATAGTAGTGCTGCTGACGGCACTCTGCGTAGGGGCCTCCGTAGCTGTGGCGGGTGTCATCAGTTTTGTTGGCCTGGTGGTGCCACACATCATCCGGCTCACTGCCGGCCCGGATAACCGTTACCTGTTGTTGCTGGCTCCTGTGCTGGGTGCTTTGCTGCTGGTGTCGGCAGACCTGGTAGCCCGTACTCTGTTTATCCCGGCTGAAGTACCGATCGGTATTATCACCTCTATGATCGGTGCACCGGTATTCCTGTATATGGTCGTTAAAGAATTAAGATCTCAAAGAAACTTCTGATGCTGAACGTTCAAAATATACAATACCGCATATCCCAGTCGCTTTCCCTGTCCGACATTTCATTTGATATGGAAGCCGGTGAAATGGTGGTGATCCTGGGTGCAAACGGTGCAGGGAAATCTACCTTGCTGAACATCATTACCGGTTCGGTAAAAATGAATTCC
Source organism: Chitinophagaceae bacterium (assembly GCA_035497375.1). Lineage (GTDB taxonomy): Bacteria > Bacteroidota > Bacteroidia > Chitinophagales > Chitinophagaceae > Rurimicrobium. The sequence continues at coordinate 1,500 of DATJDO010000276.1, forward strand.
GGATCGGTGCTCATCAACAAATTGCCGATCCAATACTGGAAATCTAAAGAGCTGGCCACTTTTGCAGCGGTGATGCAACAGCAAAATCCCCTGCAACTCCCCTTTACTGTGTACGAAGTGGTGATGATGGGGCGCTACCCGCATTTTAAAAGAAAAGAAACAGAAGACGATGCCGCTATTGTCAACGAAGTATTGCACAAGACCGGCATTCAGCACTTAAAACAGCGCAACTACCTTACCCTGTCCGGAGGCGAACAGCAAAGAGTGCACCTGGCCAGGGTATTGGCGCAGATCAGCGGTACGCGCCGCGATGAGCCCTGTTACCTGTTTATGGATGAGCCCAGCAATAACCTGGACATCCGCCACCAGCATGGTGCGCTGGGTATTGCCAAAACCTTTGCACGCGAAGGCAACTGTGTGCTGGCCGTATTGCACGATCTGAACCTGGCCCTGCAGTATGCCGATAAAATTATTTTACTGAAAAACGGGAAGATGAAGGGCTTCGGTATTCCTTCCGATATCATGACGGAAGAGTCGATCAGCGAAGTCTACGATCTCCCATTGTCTATTTTTCATCCGCCGATGGGGAAGCATCCCATGGTGATGCCCCTGGTGTAATTATTTATTCATTCATAAAAATCGAAAAAAATGTCAAACACAATTGCTCCAAGTTTGAAAGAACAATACGAAAGCCTGAAGGCTGCCAATCCCAAACTGCGTATCCGCAATGCTGCACAGGAACTGAATGTAAGTGAAGCGGAACTCGTAGCCCTGGGTATCGGTGAGGGAACAACCCTGCTGAATCCTGCATTCCAGGATATCCTGAAAGAAATCATTACCCTCGGACAGGTAATGGGCCTGACGCGCAACAACAGCGTGGTGCATGAACGCAAAGGTATTTACGACAACATTTCTTTTGAAGGCCCTATTGGCCTGGCTGTAAATAAAGATATTGACCTGCGCTTGTTTATGATGCATTGGAAACATGCATTTGCTGTATCTGAAGGCGACCGTAAAAGCATACAGATATTTGATAAGAGCGGAGAGGCAACCCACAAGATCTACCTGACTGCTGAAAGCAATGTTGAAGCATATGACCAGCTGGTTGAAAAATTCCGCGCCGAAGATCAGCATGCAGCACTGACTTTCGAAGCCTATCCTGCCGCAGCTGCAGAGCTGCCCGATTCTGAAATAGATGTGCAGGCTTTCCGTGAAGGCTGGAAAAATCTGAAAGACTCACACGAGTTCTTTGGCCTGACCCGTACGCACAAACTGACCCGCACACAAGCCTTACGCCTGGCGCCTGCTGAGTTTGTACAAAAAGTGCCTAATGATGCCGCCCGCAAAGTGCTGGATATGGCTTCTGAGCGCCAGGTGCCGGTAATGGTATTTGTAGGCAACCGTGGTTGTATCCAGATCCACAGCGGTACAGTCACGAAAGTAATGGAAGCCGGTCCCTGGTATAATGTACTGGATCCGATGTTTAACCTGCACCTGAATGAAACCGATGTCGTGTCTTCCTTTATCGTGAAAAAACCAAGCACGGATGGTATTGTTACGTCCCTGGAAGTTTTCGATCAGAACGGAGAGATGATTGTACAGTTCTTCGGTGAGCGCAAACCGGGAATACCCGAGCTGGAAACCTGGAGGGCGCTGATCAATGACCTGCCTGTTACACAAGATTAAACTTACGAACCCCTGGCTTTGCAAATAGCCGGGGGTTTTATAACCATACCATACATGAGCTACGCTGTTACAAACCTGGTGCCCCAATTACCCATACTAAATATGGAGGCCGCAAAGCAATTCTACATTGGTGAATTGAAATGCAGCCTGGTATCCGAATATCCGGACTTTCTTATCCTCGAATTTGAAAGCCGGGTACTGCACCTGTGGTTGTGCGATAATAGAGCAATACCGGAATCTTCCAGTTTCTACGCTATCGTAGACAACATCGAAGAGATGTACGCACGTTACGCCCATGTGAACAAAATCGTAGTGCCTTTATGCACCCAGCCCTGGGGCATGAAGGAGTTTTATA
>DATJDO010000277.1:0-2015 GCA_035497375.1 Chitinophagaceae bacterium
ACCGGACAAGCCGGTTGCTTCAGCCGTGTCTGCAAGGCTGAGTGATTCCTTTTTCAGCATGTCTTTGGCATACTCCACGCTCAGGTATTGCAGAAATTGCTTGGGACTTACTCCGGCCCACTCAGTAAACAGGCGCTGAAAATGAAAAGGACTCAGGTGTACCTGTGCTGCCAGTTCTTCAAGGCCGGGTTGCGAGCGAAAATGCTCATTCAGGTAGGTAATAGCCTTAGCTATACGTTCGTAATGAAGAGAATCCTGCGTGCTCATAATCCTAACATTTATAGGGCAAAAATACCGGCCATCCATGAAACAGAAAACCCGGAACTTGCTTTCTTTTGCGGGATAATAAAAGACCTATAAGGTTTTAAAAATCTTATAGGTCTGAAACAGGCCAAAGCCCTTTAGTAAAAAATCTGTTTAATGTTGCAGCGGGCGCTTCCGGATCATACCGCCTTTGGTGTCTTTGACACTGCTCATCACCACAAAAGCATTGGGATCCAGTTTTTCAATCTCTGTGGTCAGTTTATTCAGCTCCAGGCGCGTGACCACGGTGTACAGGATATCCCTGTCTTTTGTGGCGCCGCTTTTGCCAAAGCCGCGTTTACCACTGTACACGGTGATACCCCTGCCTAGTTTATCAACGATCATTTTCCTGAGTTCGTCACTGTGCGTGGAAACAATAGTCACGCCGGTGTACTCCTCAATCCCTTCTACGATAAAGTCAAGTGTTTTGGATGCCGCGAGATAGGTGAGCATAGAGTATAGTGCAATTTCAATAGAAAGGAAATAAGCTGCGGTAGAAAAAATGATCACATTGATGACGATAATGATATCGCCGAGCGTGGTACCCAGCTTCCGGCTCAGGAAGATAGCCAGCACTTCAGTACCGTCGATAACGGCACCGCCCCTGACAGCCAAACCTATGCCCGCGCCCAGGAAAAAGCCTCCGAAGATGGCCACCAGCAGGTTGTCGTTGGTAACATTGGGAAAGTCTACTGTTGCTACGCAAAGGGCAAGGCCTGATATGGCGGCCATGGTCTTGAAGGCAAATTGTTTGCCCAGGATTTTATAACCCAATAAAATAAACGGGATATTGATGCAGATCAGCAGGATGGCCAAAGGGATTTTTGTCAATGCAGAGATCAAAAGAGAAATACCCGTAGCCCCACCGTCGATAAAACTGTTGGTCAGTAGGAAACCTTTAAAACCGAAAGAAGCTGAAAAGATACCTGCCGTAATCAGGATCACATCTTTAATATTCCGTTTTACTGTTACCTTAAACTCCCGGTATCCCTTAGCCAGTATATAGGCCGAATAAAGGGGCTGACCTTCGTTATTTGTGGTTTGTCGTTGTAATATTCTTTTTGTGATCCATTGCTTCAGGAATCTCTTCATACGCAGGTAATTTGTTTTAGAGGGGGAGTAAATATCAGTGAACACGGGAAAGATAGACAATAATGCGCTGTTGCTGACCGTTAGGCCGGAGGTTTAAGATTTATTTAAAAGATATAAAAAATCCCCTGTTCTGAGCAGGGGATTTTTTATATTGGATGGCCTAAGCCTTATTCTTTAATGATCCTGATTACTTCACTGGCTTGCCCTTCGTTGACTATTTTCAGGAAGTAAACCCCGCTGGCCTGGCCGGATAGGTCGAGGTCAACACGATTGCCTGAGATATTTTCTTTTGACAACACAAGCTGTCCGTGAAGGTTCATGATGCTCAGACTGGCCTGTTTCAGGTTTTCCTTTGTGCTGACGGTCACGATATCTTTTGCAGGGCTCGGATACACTATTGCTTTTATAGATGAAGAGGCCTCATCAATACCCAGGCCGGTAACACTGGTACAGGCTGAAGTATAACGGCAGGGATGTACATAGACAATAACTGCGTAAGAACCGTTTTTTGAAGGGGTAAAGGACCTGCCTGTGGCTCCGGGTACGAAATCCAAAGAGGGGCATTCTACCCACTGGTAAGTTTTATCGGCTGTTGCCGCTTGGAGTGTATTGCCCGACTT
>DATJDO010000278.1:0-1569 GCA_035497375.1 Chitinophagaceae bacterium
TATAAAACTCAAAATGGCCTGTTGTCCGACAATATCCAGAAGCTGTATCCCTTTGGCCGGAAAATGTATATCGGCTTCAACAGTACTGACATCCAGGTGTTTGACCATACCGGTTTCCATACCGTAAAAAAAGAAAAAACAGTTGCACAGGGAAAAATGAGATGCCTGTATATCGATAAGGACTATATTCTTTTCAGTGCTTTAAATAACGGCTTTACGCTTTCAAAAAGCAATAGCAAATGCATCAACATATCCAAGGTGCCGGTGATAAAGTATGTCTGCAAAAGCCGCGACAATCATGTATGGCTGGGCACGAGTGGCAAATGCTATAAGATGAAATTGCCCAATAAAGTGACAGATACGGTACCCTGCGGAAGGGTAAGCTGCCTGATGGAGCGCAGCAATGGCGATCTGTTGGTAGGGGGACTGCATGGTATTTTGGTTTGCCGTAAAATCAGGCCGGGGCATTGGCTGGTCGATACTTTTAAAGCCCCGGTTTCCCTGAAGGAGTTGAGCATTTTCTTTATGGAGGAATATGACAGTACCGTCGTGATTGGTACCTCCCAGAAAGGCCTCTTGCTGGTACAGGGAAATGAATATGAATTTGTAGGCAGCAAAGACATGCTGAGCAATGCGAACTGTAAAACGGCGTTTATTGACCGATCGAGGAAAACTATATGGGTGGCCACTTTTTCGGGATTCTATAAAATAAAGCTTAAAGGGAATATTCATCAGTATGAAATTGAAGATGTAGGCCAAAGCCTCGGTTTGCCTGCACTGGATGTCAATGATGTTACGATGCTGAACGACACCATCTACCTGGGAACTTCGCAGGGGCTCATTGTCTTTCCGATCGGTACTTACGATTTTAAAAAACAAGCCGCCCCCCTGGTCTATATTAATGACATCTTAGTCAACGATTCGGCCCTGAGTATACAGCATCAGGATTACAGACTGGCAGCCGGGCAAAATAATATTGAGTTTCATTTTTCCGGAATTGATTATAAAAACCAGGGTGATATCCTGTTTCGCTATCGCCTGAACGGCTTGCGCAGCGACTGGCAATATACCCGCCAAAACAGTGTGCGGTACGAGTCTCTACCCCCTGGCGACTATAGTTTCGAAATGGCTGCAATGAATACCGAACAACGGTGGTCCCAGACACCTGCAAGGGTCAGCTTTTCCATCCAGCCCTTCTGGTGGCAAACCAAACTGTTCCTGTTACTGGTCCTTTTGGTGTTTACCTTAGTCGTGCTGATCGTGTCGCGCAGCTTACTGATCCGCAAACATAAGATACTGCTCAACAAGGCATCGATAAAACGCCATATAGCTGAAGTAGAGCTTAAAGCGCTGAAAGCCCAGATCAATCCGCATTTTATTTTTAATACCCTGAATGCGATCCAGTATTTTATCACGAACGGAAAAGCAGTCCTTGCGGATACTTATCTGGGTAAACTGAGTAGAATGCTCCGCAAAACACTTGATTTTTCCAGCAAAACATCGGTAAGCCTTGAAGAAGAGATACAATACATCGATAATTACCTGCAGCTGGAGCAACTAAGGTTCGAA
>DATJDO010000279.1:0-7421 GCA_035497375.1 Chitinophagaceae bacterium
TGCACCGCATAGGAGGGAAAAGGTTAATGATAGCCTAATGTGTGCCGGCCTTCCCTGTGCACGCAGGCTTTGCCTCGCATTAAGTATTTAATATTGCATACAGGGTAAACGTGCGCTATATGTCCGTAAGATGCTTAAAAACGATCCAGGTATTGCCGGTTTCCCTTGGCGAAGCCTGGGCTTTTTTTGCGACGCCGCTGAACCTGAGCCGGATAAAGCCTTCCGGCATGCAGTTTAAAATCCTGAGCGAGTTGCCACAACGCATCTACCCGGGCTTACTGATCAACTACAGAGTGTCCCCCGTCTGGCACATACCCTTGTCCTGGACTACAGAGATCACCAAGGTAGTGCCGCAACAGTACTTTATTGACGAGCAGCGGATCGGACCCTTCAAACTGTGGCACCACGAACACCATTTTAAGGAAGTAGAGAAGGGCGTACAGATGACGGACATCCTGCACTACGAGATCGGGATGTCTTTCCTGGGTACACTGGCCGGCTTCTTGTTCGTGCATGCCAAAATAAGGTGGATATTCGATTTTCGCTACCGCAAGCTGGAGCGCCTATTTGAGCCGAACTTTGCCCCAACAGATCATCAGACCCATGAGCATTAAAGTCCTGAAAACAACACAATTCCTGCCTGTGCCACTTGAAGAAGCCTGGGCTTTTTTCTCTTCGCCCGCCAACCTGGATACCATTACACCGGAGAGCATGACTTTCCGGGTACTGAGTGACCTGCCCGGCAAGATCTATCCCGGCCTGATCATTAACTATAAAGTAGCCCCGGTTTTCCGTATTCCCTTACACTGGACTACGGAGATCACACATGTGTCGGAGGGCGTATACTTTGTAGATGAGCAGCGCTCAGGCCCTTACCGTATCTGGCATCACGAACATCATTTCGAAGAGCGGGACGGAGGTGTCCTGATGACCGACATCCTGCACTACGATATCGGTAAATGGCTGCTGGGCCGCCTGGCAGGAGCCTTATTTGTAGATGCCAAAGTAAAGGCCATTTTTGCCTACCGCTACGAAAAGCTCCAAAAGATATTCCCGGTAGCAAACCTGTAAGGTTTCAGGTTTCCGTCGGGGCCATTGCATAAAAAAAGCAGCCCTGAGGCTGCTTTTTTTATTAAGAGATGAACTTCTTTTTCTCATTCAAAATACTCCAGGATGTTTGCTCTGCTACGATGGTATTGGTCAGAATACCAAGGCCGTCGATTTCCATGGTGACCACATCGCCTGCTTGCAACCATTGTACCTTGTAGTTGGGGTCATTGAGCAGGCCTGTTCCGTTCAGCTCCAGGAAGCAACCGGTACCTACAGTCCCGCTTCCGATGACATCGCCGGGCAGCACATCGGCTCCGTATGCGCAGCGTTCAATGATCTCTGCAAAAGTCCAGTCCATGTCGGCCATATTGCCTTCACTGACGATTTCGCCATTCACCTTGCAGGTCATACCCAGGTAGTAGCTGCTGCCGGTATGTTTATCCTTCGTAGGCACCCTGTAAGGTTCCAGTTCGTCCGGGGTCACCATGATGGGACCGATGACAGTGCTGAAATCCTTGCCCTTTGCAGGTCCCAGGTTCAGCAGCATTTCTTCCATTTGCAGGGTGCGCGCGCTCATGTCGTTCATGATCATATAGCCGGCAATATACTCATCGGCTTCTGCCGCAGTAAAGTTTCTGCCCTTTTTGCCCAGTACTACCGCTACTTCCAGTTCAAAATCCAGTTTTTGAAAATGATCGGGCATACAGATAATGTCGCCGGGACCCTGTATGGCATTGTGATTAGTAAAGTAAAAGATGGGGTAATGGTCAAACTCCGCGATCATGTCTACTTTACGGTTGCGGCGGGCGGCCGCCACATGCTGGCGAAAAGCATAGCCGTCCCTGCAAGAGGATGGTTCCGGTACAGGAGCCAGTATTGCAGCTGTTTTATACGCTGCATCTGCAGCAGGAGCGTTTACACCTTTTTTGATGTCCGATTCAACCTGCCGTGCAATGACACTGTTTGTAGCCCATTCGTTGAGCATGGCCTTCATGTTATCCGGCAGACGGTTGTCTAATTTATTAGTGTCATAAAGCTGCCCGTCTATGAGTAGGGCCAGTTGTTGTTTCCCGTTTTTACTGTAAGTAGCTAATTTCATTCGTATGTTTTTTGCTCTTTTGATGATGCCGGATGGAATGTCCTGAATGGCATTTCATCAGCAATGATTTTTAAGCAAGCAAAGGTATTGAAATATTCATGTTCTGTAAGGACATAAAAAAACCGCCCGGTAAGGGGCGGTTTTTTAAAAACTAAGACCAGCTTATTTCACTACAGAAAGACGTTCTGTAACTACTTTATCACCGGCAGTGATTTTAATCATATACACACCTGTAGCCAGGTCTTGTGTATTGATTGTAGTTTTTTGTTCTCCTGCAGCCAGTTCTGTGTTCAGAACATTTACCACAGTTTTACCTACAGCGTCCAGTACCACAACGTTTACGTCAGATTTCTGATTCAGGTTGAAGGTCAGTGTAGTAGAAGTTGAAGCAGGGTTTGGAGCGATCAGGACATTTTCAACATTTTGTACCGCTTCAGTGATAGCTGTACCAGTAGCAACGTTGATGTCGTCAATCCAGATCATGTTACCACCGCCGGTAATCACGCTGATACCCAGCAAAGATCCGGAAGGCAGAGCGCTGATGTCAACAGAGCGTTTTACATACTCAGAAGCAGCAGGGAAATAGATATCTGAATTTTTCAGTACTTCTTTTGGAGGAGTAGCAGTAACGTGTGCTGATCCTGTCAGGCTCCACAGTGCAGTCCAGGTAGTACCGCAATCTTTAGAATAAACGACTTGGATTTTATCGTTGTCGGCAGTAGTTTGTTGTTTGTAAGCTTCCCAGAACTCCAATTTTACTTTACCGGAAATAGCTGGAGTAGGTATTGCATATACAGCGTTTTGGTTAGGGGAGTATTGGAATACAGGGCAGGTAGCACCGATGGTACCACTGTGTTTAGAGTCGGAAGCGCGAATCCATCCACCCATATTCAGATAGCTCAACTCAGTAGTTTCAAAGCCATAAGTAAAAGGCACAGCTTTAGGGTTGGTCGTCAGGATACCAACGAATTGACTTTCTACGTTGTTAGCTACGTTCAGATCTGAAGCGAGGCTAACAGAATCTTTAATCGTGTAAAAGTTACCGCCATCCAGGGTAATGACTGGCATAGTTACAGTTGTAGCGCCGCCTGCAGCCAAAGAGCCAGTCCAGGTATATTTCGAAAAGGTGCCGCCATTTACAGAGTAGTAAATGTCTGCTGTAGTCACCGCGGTTGTACCTAAGTTTTTCAGGTTAACAGAATGTGGAACAGTTGTATTTGCTGTAGTGATACAGGTTACTTTGCCGGCAGGAGGACAATCCTGAGCCAGGTCAGTAGCCATTTTAGGCAATGGAGCAGAAACGGCAGCCTGGGCAATTTTCTTATCGCCATCAGCCTGAATCCAAACTGCTACGTATGGCTGAGCGGACCTGTCAATAAAGCTGGGAGCAGGAATCGTAAAGTTGTATGTTTGTGTGGTACCTACAGCCCATGCTGCAGCTACACTTGTACCGGTAGCATCAGGGTACATTGTACGTACTACGTTGGTAAAGTCTGTTTCGCCATTTGATCCGGGAGCCGTACAATAGTCCAGTGTTTCAATCACTGCTGTTCTGAGGAATACGGAACCGGTGCCGGTATAAGCAGCAGTAGCTTTTACATTGATTGTAGTGACAATGTTGGTAAAAGTAGCATCCCATGCCGCCGTAACAGAAATGTCAAAGGGAGATGTCACTGCCGCTGCTGCATCGATTACCGCCTGGGTAAAGCTGGCAGGGTGACTGCCGGTAGAAGGTGTAGCGCCATCGATTTTACCGCTGGGTGCACCAGTAATAGTATAATAAGAACTCCTGGCATCGGCATATGCTTTAGCCTGAGGGTACAAAATGTTTCCTGCGGTTGGAATAGGAACCTGATATTTAATTACCGCCATTTTTGCTTTATTCGCCGTAGTTTGGGTCAATGCATCAAAACCTGGGTTAGTTACCGCACATGGTCCGCAATTCTCACCGGTGAATTCTTCGTAAAGAGCAAGCCTTGTTTGCGCATAGCTGGAAGCAGACAGAGCAACACCAGCAGCAAAGAGTAATACTTTTTTCATCGTTTAATAATTTTTAGAATTGCAATTTAGATGAATTAGTAATAAAAAATTCACACACCTATATTTATTTTTTTATTTCAATTAATACCTATTAATGTTTTACTTTTGCCGCGCAATCAGGATATTGCACGGGGTGCCCAATATACAGGCTGAGATTATACCCGCTGAACCTCGAACGGATAATGCCGTTTAGGAATACACTAAGTACTTCAAATGTACTGTGCACAGGCGCCTCGTTTTATTTTAATATTTATTTAAGTGAAATATGAAAAACAGGCTACCCTCGAAATTTTTCGCCCTTTTGCTGGCGTCGTACCCTTGCTTCACTGCCCTTGCGCAGGACACCGACAGTACGGAAATCCCCCTAAAAATCCCCCTCCCTTTGCAGCCGGTTGAAATCCGTTTTTTGCGTGCGGGCGCAAGAAGTCCTTTTAGTAAAACAGACCTGAGCCAGGATGAGCTCAAAGTGCAAAATCTCGGGCAGGATCTTCCGGTACTGTTGCAGATGACACCGTCTGCGGTGAGCAGTTCCGATGCCGGTGCCGGTGTAGGCTATACCAACCTGCGTGTAAGGGGTACAGACGGTACCCGTATCAATGTGACGCTGAATGGTGTGCCGGTAAATGACGCAGAGTCGCAAGGGACCTTTTTTGTAAACCTGCCCGACCTGGCTTCTTCAACCAGCAGCATACAATTACAGCGGGGGGTAGGTTCATCGACCAACGGAGCAGCGGCATTCGGCGCTACGCTGAGCATCAGCAATATGGAGCAGCTCAGCAGAGCAGGCGGTTCGCTCAACATCAGCGGCGGCAGTTTCAATACACAGAAATATACATTGAGAGCAGGCACCGGCCTGCTGGCTAACGGCTGGCAGTTTGATGTGCGCCTGTCTAAACTGAGCTCTGATGGCTACATCCTGCGTTCAGCAAGCGATCTCAAAGCGGCCCAGGTTATCGCGGGCTGGCAGGTATCGGAGCATAGTAAATTCCGCTTCCAGGTGCTGACCGGTGCGGAAAAAACAGGGCAGGCCTGGAACGGGGTACCGCAGGATTCGCTCAAAACCAACCGCAGATACAATGAACTGGGGCAAAAAGCAGACGGCTCTTTCTATGATAACCAGACGGATAATTATGCCCAAACCTACTACCAGGCTTTTTTCGACCACAACTTCAACAAAAACTGGACAGGCAATATAGGAGTATTCCTGACCCGCGGAAAAGGCTACTACGAAGAATATCGCCTCAATGAGAAATTCAGCAGCTATTCCTTACCCAACTTTACAACCGCGGCGGGTGACACCTTCCGCAAGACAGATATGGCCCGCCAACTCTGGCTGGACAATTACTTCTACGGTGGCCTCTATGGCTTGCAGTATGCCAAAAACAAAGTGGTGCTGAATATCGGCGGTTCTGTGTCGCAGTATACCGGTCTGCATTACGGTAAAGTAAAATATGCCACATATGGTGTACCCATTGACCATGAATGGTACCGCAATGACGCAATGAAAAATGATTTCAACCAATTCGTCAAACTGCAATACAACGCCTCCTCCCGCCTCACTCTGTATGCAGACGCCCAGTTGCGCGTAGTGTCCTACTTTATGAACGGCTTCCGCAAAAACCCTGATCTGAACCCGAGCACGATGTTCACCTTCTTCAATCCCAAAGCTGGTGCCAACTATATGCTCAAAGACCAGACCGGCAACCAGGAAAGGGTGTATGCTTCATTGGCCGTAGCCAATAAAGAGCCGAATCGCGATGATTTTGAAGCATCCCCTACAAAACAACCTAAGCCGGAACGCCTGTTCAACGTGGAAGCCGGATACGAAATCAAAAAGAAAACCTGGACTGCCCTGGCCAACCTGTACCTGATGAACTATAAAGACCAGCTGGTACTCAATGGTCGGATCAATGACGTCGGTGCATACACCAGGGTGAACGTAGACAAAAGCTACCGGGCGGGTCTGGAACTCGTCGCCAATGTACAGGCTGCAAAATGGCTGAGCATATCGGGCAATACGACCTTCTCGCAAAACAAGATCAAAAATTTTGACGAATACCTTGATGATTACGATAATGGCGGTCAGCAAACCGTCAAACACACGAATACAAATATTGCGTTCTCCCCTTCCTTTATTGCCGCACTGGACCTGGGTTTCAAGCCCTTTGTGCATTTCCGTTACGGTGCCTGGCGTGCAGTAACATTTAACCTGCTGGGCAAACATGTAGGCCGCCAGTACCTGGATAATACAAGCGATAAAAGCAGGAGCATCAGCGACTATACCCTGTTTGACCTGAGAGCACGCTATACAGTGACGCTAAAAGAGCATACCGCACTGAGCTTTACGATCGGGGTGTACAACCTGTTCAACCGTATGTATGAAAGCAACGGGTACAATTACAGCTTTGTCAGCGGGGGTAGTACGTATGCTTCCAATTATTACTTTCCTCAGGCAGGGCGCAATTTCCTGGCCGGGGTAGGGTTTGAGTTTTAACCCATAAGAAAGCAGTGCCGCCCTAGCGGGAGGGCTAACCGATAATAAGTCTTACGGGCAGGGATATTTCCCCGTTATTAAAAGCAGGCACTATGTGTCTGCTTTTTTTTGCCGATAAAAAGGGTGGTTTCACCGACAATACTGTCCGATTAAGTAATTATTAACACATTCTGAAGTCTTCATTATTTCTTTCCCGATACCTTTGATAAAAATTTGAACAAAATACGATTTCGGTCTAAACGTTAAATATCATTTTTTGACTTCACGACCTATTTATTCATTAAAAAACAGAATGTGAATGCGTAAAAAACTCTACGAAAAAGTAAGCGCATATACAGCCGCAGACGAGACGAGAGCCGCAGGGATTTACCCTTATTTCAGGCCTATATCTTCGGCACAGGATACAGAAGTGATGATTGACGGCAAAAAAGTGCTGATGTTTGGCTCTAATTCTTACCTGGGCCTGACCAATCATCCCAAAATAAAAGAGGCTGCCCAGGCAGCAATTGCTCTATATGGCACCGGTTGTGCCGGCTCCCGGTTTTTGAACGGTACATTGGATATCCATTTGCAGCTGGAAGAAAAACTGGCGCGCTATACCGGCAAAGAGGCTGCGCTGATCTTCAGTACAGGTTTCCAGGTGAACCTTGGGGTGCTGGGCACCTTGACCGGAAGGAATGATTATATCCTGCTGGATGAAAGTGTTCACGCCTCCATTATTGATGGTACACGCCTTTC
>DATJDO010000280.1:0-2960 GCA_035497375.1 Chitinophagaceae bacterium
GCCGAAAACCTGCAGAAAAGAGTAGGCCCATCTAATCAATAAAGTTTTGCTGTTTTTGATCCATAAAGCAGCACCAGTAAAATGAAAAAAGTTATCCTTTTGGTACACCTGTGCCTCCTGGCGTTTGTCATGAATGTGAGCGCTCAGGCCGTTCAGGTTAAAGTCGTCAACAACACGAGCTGCGACGTTTATTACACCCTGCTGGGCGATAAAAAAGGCTCCTGTAGCCCCGCCATATCAGGTCCGTTTATGACACTTGCTCCCGGTGGTTCGGTGCTCTACAATGCCAGCGTGATACCACCCCTGGCTGCCGGCGACTGGATCAATGGCGCTTACGTGTATACTTCTATGAGCTGGTGCCCGGCGTTTACTGCGTATAAAGTCGGTGAACCTTGTACCGGCTGGCCGGCTTCTGCATCCTATTTTGTCTACGATGCTACCACTGCCTGCAGGGTCTGCAAAGATGTGATGATCACCGCAAAATGGATCAGTGGAGGTACAGGAGGTACTGCTACACTGGTATTTAACTAGTACAAGGCGCTTACCAAAGAAACTAACCGTAAAAATGAACAGGGGCCGCCGAAAACCTGAAGAACAGAGTAGGCATTTTTCAATAGTCAAAAAACCAAGTAAAATGAAAAAACTATTTTCCTTGCTGATGGTAGTGTTTACCGCATTATCCATTACTGCGCATGCACAGAATCCGACCAGTATTAAGATTGTGAACAATTCACACTGCGAAATCTGCTTTTACCTGATGGGGGCCAAAGGCCCTGAATGTTTGCCGATTGTTGCAAAAACCTCTGTCATCTGCGTGCCTCCCGGAGGAACCGTCACCTTCCCGAATACCTCTACGGCACCATTTACACCTGCCTTGGGTACGAGTGGTATCTTTTCAGGATTGTGCTGGTACAACCACAACCCGGCTGCCTGTGCAGACGTTCCTCTGGATCAGCGCTGCATTTTTGACAAATGCGCCGGCACACCCCAGACCGACAAGCTGGATGTGTATGATGGCGACTGCAAACGCTGCGGCAGCGTTACCGGCAAATGGTCTTCCAGCGGCGGTATGGCTACAGTGGTGTTCAACTAATCCGGACACTGATATCCAAGCGCTTTACGGGATCTGCGCTGAACAGAAGACGCTGTACCCAATGCCGGTACCTCTTTCTTACAGAAGCAGAAAACCCTCCGGCACCCTCTTAACGAGGGTGCCTTTTTTTATGTCTTATCAGGTCTCCGTATCGGTTGATAAGGGCAGCAAGGTCTCAGTAGATATAGGGTTTGGCAGCAATGGTGTTGCCAACAGGTTCAGATCGCCGGGCAACCACTTATGGTGTATTCGCGACCATTTATTACCTAAACCAACCACTTGTGAAGAAGTGCTGGGAGCCGCCTTTTAACTGGTATACATTCGTTCCGGATAGCCACCTGTGCAGGAAAAAATCCGGGGGATGCCGAAAACCCAGAACAGAGTAGGCGTAACCTTTAATGAGTGTAATATGAAAAACAGATTAATGCAATTGGCGTTTACTTTACTGCTCCTCGCAGCCGCAACAAATGTGGCCAGCGGGCAGGTCTGCAACATCATCCGGAATAGTAGTTTTGCTCAGGGTTCTCCAGCTATTGGTAGTCAGGTAGACGGTACCAGTACAAATGTTTCATCCTGGATTGGGGCAGGGTTTGGAGCAGGTGGAAGTCCTGATGTTTATTCAGACTACAGTATATTTATGTGGGATTGGAGTGCGAACCCGGTTACAAATCCGTCTTTATCTAATGAATATATCATGCAACCGCTTTGTGATTCCGTTTTCGTCGTAACGACACAACCCTATAACCTTTCTTTTGATGCCGCAACGACAGCCCGCGGATTGGGGAAAGGCAGGCTGGAAGTTATTTTAAGAAATGGCGGTACCAGAGTTGTGGTGGCTACGATACCTAATCTCACTTTAGCGATGACCAATTACCAGTTCAACAATATTACCAGTGCTCTTCCCTTTCCTGGTCCCAGTTCTTATAACCAGATTATAATCAGGCCGGTTGCTACTGTTGCCGGCGCTGCAAATACCATGGATATTATTGTTGATAATATCGTTCTCGGTAAATCCGCTGCAGGAAGCAGATATGTAATGAATGTTAATTGCTGCCAGGGAAGCCAGTCGATTACCTATCCGGGTTCAATAGCCGGTTTTGATGGTCTGCAATGGATAGACTTTTCTACTAATCTGGTTGTGGGCACCACCACTTCTATAAATGTGACGCCAACGAAAAGCGGCAGCATTTACCTAGTGCGGAAATCAAGAGCATTATGTTCTGGAGGGGCGTGCAATGTAACTGATACTGTGATATTACAATGCTGCGGCGGAGATAACGACTGGGAATTCTCCGCCCCCAATGGCATTACTTCTGCCGACCAGATCCACAGAACCGGTGACGTGAATGTGGGTAACATAGCGATTGTACCCGGTGCCCCCGACATTGCCAAAGTAGAGATAAAACACAACGACAATACCAAATGGAACTGTTTTATGCTGAATGGAGGCGGAAACGGGAAAATGTTGCGGATAAAAGGTGGCTTCTTCCAGGGGCAGCATTCTATATTCCAGGTAGAGGCAAACGGGGCAACGGACTATACCGAAGATTATGTACGCCTCATGGTGCGGGCCGATGGCAGGGTGGGTATAGGAACCACTACACCTAACGGTACGCTTCATGTGAATGGGGATACCTGGAATACTTCAGGAATATGGCAGACCTCCGATCAGCGTTTCAAGCAGAATATTGCTGTCATCGAAAACCCTTACGACATACTCAAAAACATAAAAGGGTACCGCTACGATTTCAAAGCCGCTGAGTTTCCCGATAGGAATTTTAATAAGGGCAGGCAAATCGGCTTTATTGCACAGGAATTGAAACAGGTCGTGCCTGAAGCCGTAATGCAAGGCGACGATGGATACCTG
>DATJDO010000281.1:0-4780 GCA_035497375.1 Chitinophagaceae bacterium
GCGCAAGGCCTGTTCTGAGTAGTCTATCTTTTGGGCCGCATTATTTTTTTTATACACCTTCATAAACTCAGATTCGGTAACTGGATTGTTTCCGTAAGTAAAGAGTGTCTGTGCATAGGTGTTTCCTAAAGATGTACCTGAAATAATAGCGGCCAGCAAAAACTTCTTCATAAGATGATTGTATTCTTTTTTGTTTTGGTTTAAAAAAGATGTGTCTTAAAAAACTGATTTTAAGACACATCCGCAATGATACGATTTTATTATCTATTTGGAATTCTTCTTTTTATCCGCATCCTGGCGTTCCAGCATATCGATAAGGGATACGATATTGGAGTGGTCTATACTTTTTCCCCTGATGATGCCTTTTTCATCCAGCACATACATGGTGGGGAAGGAGCGTACATTGTACCAGGCTTTGTAATTGCTTTTGTGCTCAGGGTCATACATGTGTGTCCATTCGGAAAGGTTGTGTTTTTTGATAAAATCTTTCCAGGCCTGGGGTGCGTCTTCACCGCAGATACCAATGATCTTTACGCCCCTGTCTTTTAGTTTTGCAGCTTTGTACGTGGAGTCCAGCGCAGGTATTTCCTTCATGCAATGGCCACAGGTAGGCTCCCACATTGCGATCAGTTTGTATTTGGCTTTTATATTGGAGACCGTGACGTCTTTTTTGCCAGATGTGTCTTTCATCGTGATATCGTAGCCCATATTGCCGATAAGGGTAGGAGACAACTCCCTGGCATGATCCAGGTGTTTCTGAAGCAAGTCGTTGCTCAGCCATGCGGCTTCCCCTTTTGCATAATAATGGTCTACCAGGTACACATATACTCTGTCCATACCCATTACTTTACTTTCCTGGCTGTAATTGGCCAACCATGAAAGTGTGTAGTTAAACAGGTCTCCACTTCCTTTACTTTGTGTCAAAATCCAATCTGCCTCTTTAATCATGGAGTCGGTAGAGGGTAATACCAATTTCTCAAAATATTCAGACAGGCGGGCATCGTACATCGGGGTATTGATCAATCGACCGTCTTTCAGGTCAAAGTTGTCCCAGTAGTGGTTTTTGTAATATCGATAGGCATAATCTTTATCTTCTTCACCATTGGGTAAAAAATGCTTGCCTTCCGGTACTTTAGGTAAATCCAGGCCTTTAAAAATTTTTGCCAGGAGACTGTTGGGGTTTTTGGCAGAAAAATCGTTCCTGTAGTCAATCAGGGACTTCATTTTTGCGGCCATTTTATCTTTTATTGCAGCACTGTCCACACTGTTTTTAGCAGTAGCCAGTTTTTTGTTTAGTTCCTGGTGCTCATCTCCTACTGTTCTTACAAATTCTTCATATTTAATAAAGGCATCGTTCTCTACGGAATTCTTGATTGTAAGTCCCTGGGGTAGATTTTTGCTATCGGGAATATTGATCACCAGATCGTCACCATTGTTCAGCAAAAACTCAAAATACGTTTTGCGGTCAGAAAGCATGATGATGTACATTCCACCGGTTATTTTCTGATCGCTTTTCAGTAAGGCTACTCCACTTTTATCCAGTTTACCGGAGTCGGTTTTGTAGATAGTCGGTAAAGGCTTTGCGAAGTAATGTGCCAGGAAGAATGCGGAATCCCTTACATCGTTAAATTTCAGCTGGAGCTTGTAACCGTCTTTTGCTACGCCACTCAGCGAAAAGCCGGCCAGGAGGGCGGCAAGAGAAAGGAGTTTTTTCATTGGTGTTTTCTGTTTTTTTTGATTTGGTGAAAATAGTTGAAATATAGACACAGGAACAAATGTGTTCTGTCCGGATCTTTATTTCATGGTTGCCAAAAATACTTTTGTTGCGTTCCACTAACCAATTTATGCCCTTTATTTGCATCTTATTAACCACTTTCAAATTTTCTCTTTTTGGCTAAAAAAAAACGAATCAGCCTGCAGGAAGTAAGCATCAGTGCCTATGCTGCAGAAGGTAAAAGTATCGGGCATATGGCTGACGGTAAGGTCGTATTTGTAGAGAATGTCGTACCAGGCGATATCGTTGATCTGCGCATTACCAAAAACAAAAAAAGCTTTGCTGAAGGCAAGATGACCCGCCTGGTCAGCCCCTCGCCTTTACGAATAGAACCTTTCTGCACACACTTTGGTGTATGCGGGGGCTGTAAATGGCAAATGCTGCCTTATGAGCAGCAATTACAGTACAAACAACAGCAGGTAGGTGAGCAGATGCGGCGTATAGGGCATGTCAGCCTACCCGAAATGGAACCCATATCAGGCAGCCCGATACAACGCTTTTACCGCAATAAGCTGGAGTTTACATTCTCCTCCAAACGCTATCGTACCAATGACGAAATCAACGCTGCCGGTGATGAAGAGTTGGCGCCGGAGAAGGGGCTTGGTTTTCATGCACCTGGCTTGTTCGACAAAGTAGTGCCGATCGATTTCTGTCACCTGCAAAGCGAACCCACCAACCGCATCCGCAACCTGTTGCGCGATTATACCACCACGCACCAATTGCCTTATTACGACTTTCGGGCACACACTGGTTATATGCGTAACCTGATGATCCGCGTAACCACTACCGGTGAAGTACTGGTGAACCTGGTGCTGAATGAAGACGATGAGGCCACCAGGAAGCCCATGCTGGATTTTCTGCTGGAACAGGTACCGGAAATCAGCACTTTGTGCTATACGATCAACCGGAAATGGAATGACAGCATCTATGACCAGGAAGTGATCACCTATTATGGTAGCGGTTTCATCACTGAAAAGCTGGAAGATTTTGTATTTAATATCTCTCCTAAGTCTTTTTTTCAGACCAATAGTTACCAGGCGGAGGAGTTGTATCGTATTACCCGAGATTTCGCGGGCCTGACCGGATCAGAAGTATTGTACGATCTGTACTGTGGTACCGGCAGTATCGGTATCTTCTGCTCTAAAAATGCAAAAAAGATCATTGGCATAGAAGTAGTAGAGCAGGCGATCGAAGATGCGAAAGTCAATGCGGCACAAAACAATATTGAACATGCTTTGTTCTACGCAGGTGATGTATCCGATATCTGTACAGATGATTTTTTTAAAGAGCATGGCAAACCGGATGTGATCATTACCGATCCTCCGCGTGCGGGTATGAGTGAAAAACTGGTGCAACAACTGATTAAGATGCGCGCACCACGGATTGTCTACGTCAGTTGCAATCCTGCTACCCAGGCCCGGGATCTGGCCTTGTTGGCCGATACTTACCATATCAAGCGCATGAGGCCGGTAGACATGTTCCCCCACACACATCATATTGAGAATGTGGTGTTGCTGGAGTTAAATGAAGAAATAACAATGAATAATTAATACTGTCTGACGCACCGGATTGCTTTCATCGCAGCTGAGTCTTGGAAGACAAACTGATCGTCACACTTTTTTATTTTCAGTATCTTCACAATCTATATTTATTTCAATTATTTTTTTCAAGAAAACAAATGAAACAACTAGTCAAAGTTTGCTCCCTTGCTGCGCTGGGGTTTTCTGCACCCTCGATACTCCTGGCTCAGGCAAAGTTGATCGAAAAAGTCAGTGCTAAAAACGGAGAAATCGTTATTCCGTATGAAAAATATAAATTACCGAACGGCCTTACTGTTATTGTACACGAAGACCATTCAGACCCGATTGTGCATGTGGATGTCACCTATCACGTAGGTTCTGCACGGGAACAGATCGGAAAGTCGGGTTTTGCGCATTTCTTTGAGCATATGATGTTTCAGGGCTCGGATAACGTGGCCGATGAGCAACACTTCAAGCTGATCACAGAAGCCGGAGGAACCCTGAACGGCACCACCAACAGAGACCGTACCAATTATTTTGAAACGGTACCCAATAATCAACTTGAAAAAATGCTCTGGCTGGAAGCAGACCGCATGGGCTTCCTGTTGAACGCCGTTACCCAGCAGAAGTTTGAAGTACAACGCGCTACTGTAAAGAATGAGCGCGGGCAGAACTACGATAACCGGCCATATGGACTCGTGAGCGAAGTCACGTCTAAAAACCTCTACCCATACGGACATCCTTATTCCTGGCTCACTATTGGCTATATCGAAGACCTGAACCGTGTGAATGTAGATGATCTGAAGAATTTCTTTTTGCGTTGGTATGGGCCCAACAATGCAGTACTCACTGTAGGTGGAGATGTTTCTACCGCTACGGTGCTGAAGCTGGCAGAAAAATATTTCGGTCCTATTCCCAAGGGACCGGAAGTAAACGCCGTACAACTTGCTGCACCTGTGGTGGAGCAAAGCCGCTATGTGTCTATGGTAGACAACTATGCCAAAACACCGATGTTACGCGTGGTATTCCCAACCTCCCCGCATTACAGCAAAGACGAGGCTGCATTGGATTGCCTGGCAGAGATCATCGGGCAAGGTAACAACTCTATTCTCTATAAGAATCTTGTAAAAACGCAAAAGGCAGTGAGTGCTTCTGCGGTCAATAGCGCTGCTGAATTGTCCGGTGAGTTTACGATATCTGTTACGCCATTCCCAGGACAGAAACTGGCTGACCTGGAGCAGGCTGTGCGTGCCTCTTTCGTTGAATTTGAAAAGCGGGGTGCTACAGACGATGAAATCAGCAAGTTTAAAAATCAGATAGAATCGCAAACAATCTATAGCCTGGAAAGTGTATCGCAAAAAGTATCTCAACTGGCTTCTTACCAGACTTTTACCGGAAATGCCAATTATATCGGGCAGGACCTGAAACGCTACAGAGATATCACCAGGGAAGATGTCATGCGTGTGTACAACCAATATATAAAGGG
>DATJDO010000282.1:0-2505 GCA_035497375.1 Chitinophagaceae bacterium
GCCTTAAACCACTGTTTGTCTACATCGATCAGGGTAATCAGCGACATCGGAACATTGCAAATGCTGGATGCCAACCGCACAATCTCTGCAAACTCTTCTTCATACGCTTTGTCGTGCAATTCATATTTGTACAACTCGGCAATACGTTTTGCTTCATCCTCAGGTATAGGGGCAACCCGCATAGTTTACTTGTTTTTAATATACGATTATTGTATGAAGCTAAAATAGGGAAAAAGTGCAACACCCGCTGCGGACAATTGTTAAGTTTATCCGTCACCCAAATCACAGCGCTTCGATTTTTATCACCGCAGAATATCCGCTTAGTCGCTGCGCTTACCCTTTTCGGAAAAAGTATCCGAAAGACGTAGACTTCTTCATGCGGATATTTTCTGAGCACAGGATATCAGATTGGAGTTTTACCTTTGCGCACTCATTATGGATTTTCAATTACAAGCCAAAGACCCGCATTCGCAGGCAAGGGCAGGTCTGATCAGCACTGCACACGGACAGATCAGCACTCCTATTTTTATGCCCGTCGGTACGGTAGGTTCGGTAAAAGCAGTACCCCAGGCCCAGCTAAAACAGGAAATAAAAGCGCAGATCATACTGGGCAATACCTACCACCTGTACCTGCGCCCGGGCACAGAGATCCTGCAACAGGCCGGCGGCCTGCACCGCTTCATGAACTGGGATAAACCTATCCTGACAGACAGTGGCGGCTACCAGGTATTCTCCTTATCCGGCAAGCGCAAACTGACCGAAGAAGGCGCTTTGTTTCAGTCGCATATCGATGGGTCCAAACACCTGTTTTCACCCGAAAACGTGATGGACATCCAGCGGAAGATCGGAGCAGATATCATTATGGCTTTTGATGAATGCCCCCCCTACCCTTCAGACTATACTTATGCCAAAAAGTCGATGGAACTGACCCATCGCTGGCTGGCCCGCTGCGCACAACGCCTGGCGGAGACGGAATGTCCCTACGGCTACAAACAGGCTTTATTTCCCATCATCCAGGGCAGTACCTATAAGGACCTGCGTAAAATATCATCCGAGTTTATAGCCTCCATGGGCTGTGACGGCAATGCAATCGGCGGCCTGTCGGTGGGCGAACCGGAAGAAATGATGTACGAGATGTGTGCCCTCTGCTGCGAATCACTACCGCAGGATAAGCCCCGCTACCTGATGGGCGTAGGCACTCCCTGGAATATACTGGAGAATATTGCACTCGGTGTAGACATGTTTGACTGTGTGATGCCGACCAGGAACGGTCGCAACGGGATGTTGTTCACCACTAAAGGGGTAATCAACATCCGCAACAAGAAATGGGAAAATGACTTTTCGCCGATAGATGAGGGCCTGGATTGCGAAACCAGTAACTATTATACGAAGGCTTACCTGCGCCACCTGTTTGTATCAGACGAATTGCTGGCCCTGAATATCGCCAGCATACAGAACCTGAGTTTTTATTTACATTTGGTTGCTGAAGCAAGGCTGCATATACAAAAGGGAGATTTTAAGAGCTGGAAAGACGAGATGATCCCCCGCCTGAAAACACGTTTGTAATTTTCTCATATCAATGATCAAGAAACTCGACTGGTATATCATTAAAAAGTTCCTGGGGACTTTCGTTTATGCGCTGCTGATTATGGCAGTGATTGCCAGCGTGATCGATTATTCGGAAAAGGCAAAAGACTTTGTAAAGCATAAAGCGCCTCTGAGTGCACAGCTCATGTATTACCAGAATTTCATTCCTCATATCCTGGCCCTGCTGTTTGCCTTATTTATTTTTATTGCGACCATCTTCTTTACCTCTAAGCTAGCCTATAAGTCTGAGATTATAGCCATACTGGCTACTGGCGCTTCGTTCAACCGCTTCCTGCGTCCCTACTTTATCGGTGCTGCCTTAATCTGCACAGTCTTTCTGGTGGTGAACCACTGGGTCGTTCCCAATGCCAATAAAAAACGGATTGATTTTGAAAACCGCTATGTGCATGACGCTGTGGCGTACTCCGACCACAATGTACACTTACGGCTATCGCCGAATCAGTATGTCTATGTACAGAATTACGATTATGCAGCTAACTCCGGTTACCGCTTTTCTGCCGAAACAGTAAACGGCACCCTATTGCTGGAAAAAATAACGGCCGACCGTATCTCTTATGACAGTGTCAAAAAAGAATGGACCCTGTATACAGTGGTGATCCGCAAAAACGACGGCCTGAAAGAAGACCTGCAAATCCTGCCTGAGCTCAAAAAGAAATACCCATTTGTACCCAAAGACCTGTATGACGATGTAGATGTAAAAGAAACCCTGACCACTCCGGAGCTTGACCGCTTTATCGCCCAGGAAAAACTACGCGGTCGCGAAAGCCTGAATATTTACTACATTGAAAAGTACCGGCGTACGGCACAACCTGCTGCAGGTTTTATCCTCTGTATTATCGGGGTCTGTATTTCCTGCCGCAAAGTCAGGGGCGGAAGCGGTCTGCACCTGGCCATAGG
>DATJDO010000283.1:0-2589 GCA_035497375.1 Chitinophagaceae bacterium
CCGGTGATCAGCTCAACTGGCAGTATACCATCAATTTTGCAGAACAGGGAAAGTATAAACATGTAGTCAACTATTTTGATGGTGCGCTCAAAGACCGGCAGACACAGACCAGGATCAACAGTGATAATGGATACATCTTGGCGGTAGAAAAAGTGTATGACTATGAGGGGCGCCCCTCTCTGGTATCTCTGCCCACACCGCTCACCCAGGACGGGCTGAATTACCGCAGCGACATATTGAAACATGCTGTTTCAGGCAGCTCTTATAAGGCAGAAGATTTTGATTTTTTGGGTTGCAGCAGACCCGGAGCTATCAATGCCTTACATACTGCTGCAGCAGCACATATCTATTATTCCCCGCTGAACCCGGACAAATCAGGGATGCAAAAATTTGTACCCAATGCCGAAGGATTCCCGATGGTACAAACGGTTTATTCCCCCGATAACACAAACAAAGTGCAATGGCAGGGAGGGGCAGGTAAAGAACAGCAATTGTCGGAAGGGCACGGTACCCATTATGAATATGTACGGGCCATACAACCCGAGCTGGATAAGTTTTTAGGTACAGAGGTAGGTTATGACCGTTTTTACCCCAAGCAGATCGTAACTGATCCTAATGGCCAGTCCAGCTACAGCGTCTTAAACCCGCAGGGTAAAGTGATCATCAGCGGCATGCAAAGTGCATCGCCTGATCCCTCAATGTATCCGGTAGAAAGCTTGCCTAATTTTGTTCCGGGGCAGGAAGTTTGTCTTGACCTGCTCAAAAATGCAGAGCAGGATAAACTGAAAAATGGCCTGGAGTTTTATTCCACCTTTTACAATGATGGAGCAGGGGCCAATACCCTTACCTATTCGGTAAAGGTTACACCTTTTAATACAGGCTGTTCCAGCAAATCCCTTTGGTTGCGCGGATTCTATGATGTAAACGTAACCGACGATTGTGGCAGGGAATATACAGCGCTGTCTACCAGCGATGTAATAAGGGTCTTTGGAGGCGGAAATGGCAACATCATAGGTAATCCTACTTTGCCCGCTGCGGATTATGCGTATAAGAAAGTCAGCCGCTCTCACAGTTCAGTGCCGCAGGGTAAATTATTGATTGATAAAAAAATTACTTTTTCCGAATACGAGGCTGACAGTCTGGTACGCCGTTTTATAAAAACCAGTGAACCCACTTGCTTTAAACCGGAAGAAAATTTTATCCGTACCGCCGTGGAAAGCACCGACTTCCCTTGTACAAAAGGAAAAGACCCTGAGCGCGAAGAAACATCCTGCGAGGGCATCAGGGAACTGATGATTGGCGAGCTTTTTCCCGATGCAAAATACGGGCAATACCAGTATTCCGGTATGAGCCACCGCTTCGGTGGACAGAAGCCCAACTCCATTTTCAGCATTGTCGAAGAAGTAGACCCGACAGTGACAAGTGGGCGAATGAATGGCCGGACCGCTCAATGTGACACAAAGGGATGTGATGTACACGTTCCCTGTGGCGATGCGGGCGAAGAAGGCTGCGCTTGCACCGAAAAGCATATTTACCCCTTCCGGTGTTGCGATGAATGTGTACTCAGGGAATGTGCCTGTATATCTTTTCCCAAAGTCATTACGCCCGGTACCGGTTCAACAACCTCTACACGGACATGTTCTAATTTACCTGAGCGTAAACGCTATTATCATTGGGGTGGGGCAATGGTAGACGATTTTCCATCCCCACACAACCGTGGTTGGGAAGACGGCCCTCTTTATATTAGTGAGGGAATCATTTTGCCTGCCGCAAGATATTATTATCATTATCAGGCCGAGATAGTGGTTTGCAATTGTGGCTATAATGAAGATACAGTTTGGAAAAAATATTATACCCGATATCCGCCTGCACCCTCATCAGGTAGTCTTGTATTCGGACCAACTTTGAAGGTTGTAACTGAAGATCCCGGGCGTCCGCTCCGCTCCGGGTCACATTCCTGTCCCCTGAGCGATGTGGTCACTACCTATACGGAAGGCATTAATCTCAAAGCCTATTACCGCTACCAATCCGAGTGTATCAATTATCCAGATGTAGTTTTCGGTGGAAAACTCTATACATCCGCAGATATTAAAAAGCTCGATCCGCAGACTTTCATGAATATGTTCAGCCGTAAAATAGCAGAAGCACTTTTACCCCTGCATCCCGAATATTGTAAACTGTTGAACTGCGAAGGCAGCTCCACAACCTTCGAAGCATCATTTGCCGCCCTCGAAACTTACCAGGAGGCCGAAGCGGCCGGCTTGTTCACCCTGGATGATATTGTAGCCAAAGATCCTTATCCCGCATGGGTGGCAGCCCGGCAAGGCAGCGCGTTGGGTGAAGCGCAACGCGATGTGCTGAAATACCCTTACCAGTTGGAAACCGCACAGGCTGGAGCCTACACTCCGCCAAGCTCGCCGCCACCGCCGCTGAACATGCAAAGACTGGATAAGCAGGTACTGGCAAGGATGTACTGCGGTACCGGTAATTATGAAGAGATGCTCAACTGCTACAAACTCCGCTATGGCGCTGAGATCGACGCATCACCGGTACTCATTACCGACCCCTTGCTGAAGCAGCGTTATTTCC
>DATJDO010000284.1:0-2551 GCA_035497375.1 Chitinophagaceae bacterium
GACTTCCCCCCGGCAATGGCTGCCAACATCCGCGAAAATTTCACGAAGATCTGCGACCAGGGCGCCATACTGTACGATAAAAACTGTGCCCATTGCCACAACAGCAAGGTCAAAGGAAAAACGGTGATTCCGGATTTTACAGAAGAAAAACTGGCCGGATATACTATCCGTGTAGCGAATAAGAAACACGAAGCCAATATGCCGGACAGTATTGTATCTGCCGAGGAGCTGGGCCTTATCTCCACCTTCCTGATGTACAAAACGAAGAACGGCCTGGCCAACAAATAAAATCCCCCTAATCTGCCCCTAGTTTACCCTCCCTCACGAGGTAAATCCCCCCTTGTGGGGTACTGCGAAGTGAGCACCTACTGATAACTTTGGCCTATCAAAAACTCTGTTTATGCGCACTTTATCCATTGCCACACTACTCTTCTTTCTTTCTGCCGGCAGCAGCTATGCCGACATCCGTGGTAAAATTGTGAATGAGCAAGGGGCAGCCATTGAAGGAGCGGCGTTATTACTATCCGACTCAAGCGGTAAGCAAGTACTCAAAACCGCACTGAGCGATGAAAGAGGCTTGTTTGTGCTGGCAGTACAACAAAGCGGCACTTATATACTCAACATAAAAGCAAGCGGTTATACCGCGGCTACACCTCAAAAGCTTGTTTATACCACTGATCTGTCCCTTCCAGACATCCGGCTGACTGCTGCTGCAAAGCAACTGAAGGAGGTCAGCATTACCAACGAAAAGCCACTGATCGAAATGAAGGGTGGTAAAGTGATCGTGAATGTAGACCAAAGTATATCCGCTACCGGGGCTTCTGTATTCGATATGATACAACGCGCACCGGGTGTCAGTACAGACAATAATGACAAGCTGGCCCTGAAAGGCAAACAGGGGGTACAAATTATGCTGGATGGCAAATTAATGGTGGTACAGGGCACAGAATTGGTGAACCTGTTGAAGAGCATGCCGGCAAATACCATTGAAAAGATAGAGCTGATGAGCAACCCCGGTGCACAGTATGACGCTGCGGGTACGGCAGGCATCATCAACCTGAAAACAAAAAGGGAAAAGAAAATGGGCTATAACGGTACGGCCCAGCTCGGTGCCGGACAGGGTGTCTATCCCAAAGGGAATGGCAGCCTGAACATGAACTACAGGAAGAACAAAATAAGCCTCTTCCTGAATGGCTCCTCCGCGCAGCGTAAAGACTTCAACAAACTAGACCTGGACCGTATTTTTATCCGGGACAATGACTACAACGGCAGCTATAAACAAGACAACTATGCTGTCCTTCGCTTACAGAATTATAATCTCAGTACAGGCCTCGACTACAATCTAAGTACCAAAACCACTATAGGCACTGTATTATCTTATACCCGAACCAGCTATACTTTTGGCGGTGGCAACAATGGAAAACTATTCGACAGCAGCAAGCGGTATCTTTCCTATTTCCTGTCGAACAATCTCCAGAAAAACAGCGGCGACAACAAGTCGGTAAACCTGAACCTGCGCCATACATTCGACAGCACAGGCAGGTCGTTCAGCTTCGATGCAGATTATGCTCACTTCAACACCAGTAATAACCAGACACAAACCACTAACTATTTCTTTTCAGACGGGTTACCGGAAAAACCCCGCTATGTGATGGACGGGGTTTTAAGCGGCTATACGCAGATCGCCGCATTGAAATCAGATTATACGCACCCGATTGATGCCCGGTCTAAAATAGAGACCGGCCTTAAATTCAGCCGGGTGGTAGCAGATAACAAGCCCGATTTTTACGATGCCTCCGGTAGCTCCCGCATTTTTGACAGTTCAAAAAGCAATCATTTCGTCTACCACGAGAACATTTCAGCCGCCTACATTACGGTGAACCGGGATTGGAAAAAATGGTCCCTGCAAAGCGGCCTGCGTTATGAGCACACCCTGGCAAAGGGAGATCAGCTCAGCGGTAGCGGGCAGAGCTTCAAACGCGACTACGGCCAATTGTTTCCGAATATTGCAGGCACATATACACCCGGTGCCAAACACCAGTTCAGTTTATCCCTGAGCCGCCGGATAGACCGGCCCAACTATGAACAGCTGAATCCTTTCAAAAACTACCTGGACCCTACCTCTATCCACCAGGGTAATCCTTACCTGAACCCTTCCTTTTCTTATACTGCCGAATTATCGCACTTGTTCGCCAACCGATTTTCCACTTCATTTAGTGTATCCCAGACCAATGATGTCATCACACAGGTCATCATCCTGGAAGATAAAATCACCCTGGTTACAGACCGCAATCTTGCCCGCAACCGGGTGTATAGCCTGAATGGGAATTATCCCTTAAAGCCGGCGAAATGGTGGAGCTCTATTGCTTCTTTCAGCTTTTACTACAGCATGTACGAAGGCAACCTATCCAATACGCCCCTGCGCAGCGGTTTACCAACAGCTTACCTCAGCAGCAACAATACCTTTACGCTGGGTAAATCCTGGTCTGCCGAACTCAACTCCTGGTTCAGCTCCGAACAACGCTATGGCTATATGTACCTGCGGCCTATG
>DATJDO010000285.1:0-2863 GCA_035497375.1 Chitinophagaceae bacterium
GACATCGTCTGGACCAGCTATAAGCTGTCCGTGGGCACCAACCTGGAAACCATTGTCGTTCGGCCGCAATTCGGCGACTTGTAGGCGAATTTTACCCGCTTTAACACGAGCGGATGTTATAAATAATATCTTTGTCCCAACTTAAAAACAAAACAAAAAATGAAAAAGTCCTTACCGGTTATCCTTGTTTTAGTAGCGATCATTTTTATCGGCGGCTGTATGTCCTGCAATATCCAGCGCAGCCTTGTTGGCCTTGATGAAGATGTAAAAGCAAAATGGAGCCAGGTACAAAACCAATACCAGCGCCGCTCTGACCTGATCGGCAACCTGGTGGAAACAGTCAAAGGCGCCGCCAATTTTGAGAAAAGTACCCTGACAGAAGTGATCAATGCGAGGGCAAAAGCAACTTCTATACAAGTAAACCCTGACGATTTGTCTCCTGAAAAGCTGAAAGAATTCCAGCAGGCACAAGGAGAACTGAGCCAGGCCCTGGGCCGACTGATGGTGGTCAATGAAGCTTATCCCGACTTGAAATCGAACATCAACTTCCTGAAACTACAGGACGAGATTGCCGGAACGGAAAACCGCATTTCTGTAGAGCGTAAGAACTACAACGAATCGGTGCAGGCCTATAATGTAAAGACCCGTGTGTTCCCGAATAACCTGTTTGCCGGTATGCTGGGCTTTAAAGTACGTGGTACTTTCGAAGCAGATGCAGCCGCACAAAAGGCTCCACAGGTGAAGTTCTAATTTTTAAATTGATCTGAGCGCAAAACGGGTTACGGCCTTCGTAACAGTTTTGCGCTTCTTTTATTCATAGCCTTATGTTTTCCTTTTTTAAAAAGAAGCCCCTGCTGGACAAAGAAGCACAGGATGCCGTAGCAGCTGCTATAGCATCTGTAGAGCGCCGCAGTACAGGAGAGATCCGTGTGTATGCAGAATCGCATTGCCCGCTGGTAGACCCGGTAGAACGTTGCGAACAAATTTTTGTTCAGCTGAAGATGCACGAAACTATAGAGCAAAATGGTGTGTTGCTGTACCTGGCGATTAAAGACCGGCAGTTTGCGATTGCAGGAGATAAAGGCATCAACGATAAGGTCGGCGGCAAAAAGTATTGGGAAGAAAAGGCAGAACACCTGAAGTTTTACCTGGCGAAAGGCTACCTGAAAGACGGTATATGTGCCTGCGTGGAGGAGATAGGCCAGGATCTGATTCTGCATTTTCCCGATAAAGGCCTGGAGAATAAAAATGAATTACCCGACGAAATTGTATTTGGAAAATGAGCTTTGTACATTATAAATATTTATTGCTGGTCTTCTTTTTGCTGGGTTTGGCGGGCACCGTTAAGGCTTCGGATAAAGATTTTCCGCCACCACCCAACCCGCCACGCCTGGTCAACGACCTTGCCGGCTTCCTGAAGGGCAGGGAAGAGGCTCAGATGGAAGAAAAGCTGAGAGCCTACAACGATTCTACTTCTACACAAATTGCCATCGTGACGGTAGAAAGCATCGGGCAATATGATATTGCGGACTATACGGTACAGCTATACAACAAATGGGGAATCGGCGGCAAGCAGAAAGATAACGGTATCCTGATACTCGCAGCCAGGGAGCAACGTAAAATCTGGATTACTACCGGTTACGGTATGGAAGGAGCCTTGCCGGACGGCCTGCTCGGTCAGATCATCCGTGATGTAATGGAGCCGAATTTTAAAGAGGGCCACTTCTATGCTGGCTTTGACGAGGCTGTAGATGCCATCATATTGGCTGCAAAAGGTGAGTATAAAGCAGAACCGAAAGCTGAAGCCCGCAAGGGTGGAGGGGTCGGTACCGGCATTGTTCTTTTTATTATTATCCTGGTGCTGATAGGCGTCATAGGCCGTGGTGGCCGTGGCGGCGGCGGTGGTGGTGGTATGCTGGATAGCGCAGGCTGGATCGCAGCGGCTATGCTGAGTAACAGGCATCGTTCTTCGTCCGGCTGGGGCGGTGGCGGCTGGGGCGGATCTTCCGGCGGTGGTGGCTTTGGTGGTTTCGGCGGCGGATCTTCCGGCGGCGGCGGCGCAGGCGGTAGCTGGTAATAAAGCGATCCCGATGGTCTATTCCTAAAACGCTGCGCATTGTGACGCTTTATTAACAGATCATTTATAAGGTCTGCCCTTCAGGTCGCCTAAGGATTGGATATATTTGAATCATATGTTGCGCCTTGCCTTCTGCCTGTCTAGCTTGCTTGTATCGTTCGATAACCATGCCCAGGGTATTGTTATTGAAGATCAGGTATATGAAGGCCGCACCGTGTACACGCCGGAAGATTACGAATCAGTATATTATCAGCCTTCTACCCGATACCGTTTGCAGGATACGAACCTGTACCTGAAGAAAAATGTACAAGCCATTGAACTTTCCGATGCGGAAAACAGGCTGGTTTTCAAAGTCATGTTTGACCGTCAGGGTAAGGTGCTGCACCTTACATCAACAGGAAAATCAAGATCAATTCTGATCTCTGAGGATGTGTTTCCCGGTCAGGAGAAGCAGCTTACTGCTACCCGATACTACAATAATGATGAGTTACTCAGGGTCGATACCGCTATACTGGAGCAGATGACCGAATACAGGCGCAATAAGCCGCCATTGTTCTACACTAAAGAGACGTACACCTCTTATAAACGTGGCCGTTACCTGGCAGAACGCAATGATTATTATCAAGGACTTTTGGCCAATGGGGTCATGCAAAACTACATTATCCTATCGCCTGTCTATTTCAGCAATCCATCGGCTAAAAGGATAGACGGTAATGCCGATAGGCCGTTTCGCTGGTCGGAAGCGGAAGGGAACCGGTTGTTGCTGCGACGCGGAGTAGAGCAGGA
>DATJDO010000286.1:0-3302 GCA_035497375.1 Chitinophagaceae bacterium
TGATCGAACGCGGCTGACGCATTCGCTCCCTCCCCTGCAACGCAGGGGAGGGCTGGGGAGGGGTCGCTCTTGATCTCACCCTCGCGTCATCCCGCACCACCCCTCTCAATCTCCCCCTGCACAAGCAGGGGGAGAAGCCAAGCACCGCGCCTTGCTCCTCCCCGAAGGTGCCAGGAGTCATCTACGCCGCATGATGACCCTGCGCTAAAGTGACGGCATCCTTCGATCCGCGAGGAATGCGACATGGCCGGTTTCCTGTCATCATTATATTCCATAAAAAAAACCGCAGCCATGGCTGCGGTTTTTTTTTACTAAGGTCCTTCAGGCTTCCCCTATCAGGGTATGACGGGTGCAATGCCGAAGGGTAAACAGCTTTATCGGAAAGTTCCTCCTGTACAGGATAGGAAAGCTACGGAGCCTTGTTAGTGAAGCCTGTTTTCAAAGGCAATTACGAAGGCAAGGGGCTGGCATGAGAACGGTTTCAGACTATCAGGTTTTGAAAAACTTACAGGTCTGTATATTCAGCGCAGTTGCCGGTTTTAGCTCTTCCTTATCCTTAAAGTAATTCCCAAAAAGGGTAAACAATACCAGACCGACCCCGATCACAAAAAGGCAGGCAGCAGATATCTTTTGCAGGTACATCACTTTGCGCAAAGTCAGGCGTTTGCGGATAGAATCGGCCAGGAATACTTTCAGGGCATCCACCCCAAGTACCAGAGTCAGGCAGGTACCAAAAAAAACAGCACGGTAAATAATACCCTGGGTAGTGGTCATCTGCACAGTAGCATTGGTGACCAGGGTAACGGAAGCAATCCAATTAATAATAACACCAGGATTGGCGGTATTGATAAAGAAGCCGCTGGCAAAAATCCTCAGGTAGTGTCCACTGCTGACTAGGTTCCTCGTGGACGATGGTCTTACAGGCTTGTAGCGGCGTATCAGGCCAAACAAGCCGATGAGCAGGAGTACGGCACCGCCGATCAATGCTACTTGCTTTTCGTAACGATAGATAAAGTCCAGCCAGGGCGCGGCCAGGTTGGCGATGGTCACGTACATAATATCGGACACAGAAACCCCCAGTACAAAAGCGAGACCGGTTTTGTAGCTATGGTTTAAACTGTACTTTATAATGGCAAACAAAGTAGGACCTACTGAGATAGCCATAAAGAGCCCCAGCAATAGTCCTCCCAATATTGCACTGATCAACGACATAGTAGTATGCAGTTAAAATTAGAAAAGAATCTCCCGGAAGGGAAGATCAATATGTTAAACTGCAACTGCTTTGATATCGTCTGCTATAACAAGACGGCCGGCTGTTTTCGCTTTGATCTCTTCAATAGTAACATCAGGGGCATGCTCCGTGCAGCGGAAGCCTTCCGGTGTTACTTCAAATACACCCAGGTCTGTTACGATCTTGGTCACGCATTTGATACCCGTAAGCGGCAGGGTGCATTTGCCCAGCAATTTGCTTTCGCCTTTCGGGTTGGTATGTTGCATCGCAACGATGATATTCTTTGCTGCAGCCACAAGGTCCATGGCTCCGCCCATGCCTTTCACCATCTTGTTGGGTATCTTCCAGTTGGCGATGTCGCCATTGTCGGCTACTTCCATAGCGCCCAATACGGTGAGGTGTACTTTACCGGCACGGATCATACCAAAGCTCATGGCACTGTCGAATATCGCAGAGCCGGGTAATGTAGTAATGGTTTGTTTGCCGGCGTTGATCAGGTCGGCATCTTCTTTTCCCTCTTCAGGAAAAGGGCCCATGCCCAACAATCCGTTTTCGCTTTGCAGCACAACATTGATCCCTTCCGGTATAAAGTTGGCGACCAGTGTGGGAATACCGATACCCAGGTTTACATAGTATCCGTCTTTCAGCTCTTTCGCGATGCGCTGTGCTATTTGTTCTTTGCTTAAACCCATTGTAATGTGTTTTAATGTGTTTTAATGTGGTTAACGTGTGCCTGAATCACACCAAGGTTGGATTTTGCAGAATGTATGATTGCGTTCAGCAACTTCATAATTTCATCCAATAAAATGTTTCAAACGCCTCCTTATCAACTTTCAGTTTATGTATAAAATCTGCTTTACTTTCCGCACTCTGCGCTTCCATTACATTTGCACCAATTGAGGTTGCACTTCTCAACAATTGACCTGAGATTGTACATTTCTTTTTTTTGTCGAGCAAATCGCAATATTGGATTGTTTTAAAGAAAATTCAATGCACTTTTCAACAATCGGATTGTTGCTGTAATCGGTACGCATACGATTTTGTTAAGGAACATCTTTATGAATACATGTGCTCAAGGAGAGCACATTCCTTCACATTCTCCATATTTGAGTACTTACTTTTTCCTCACCGTCCGTTGTTCGATCCGCTTTTCGTAGTTCGTGCCCTGGAAGATACGGTGCACATAAATACCGGGCGTATGGATCATATTCGGATCCAGCTCACCGGGTTGTACCAGTTCTTCCACTTCCGCGATGGTTGTCTTTCCTGCCATAGCCATCAGGGGATTGAAGTTGCGTGCTGTATCTTTAAAGATCAGGTTGCCCATGGTATCTCCTTTCCAGGCTTTCACAATGGCAAATTCGGCGTCAAAAGCCTCTTCGATCAGGTATTCTTTTCCGTTGCGTGTTACCGTTTCTTTTCCTGCAGCTACTTCGGTTCCCACACCGGCCAGTACCGGCACGAAGGGGATACCGTATCCCGCAATCAGGCAGCGTGTAGCCAGTGTACCCTGTGGGATCAGCTCTACTTCCAGTTCTCCGCTCAGCAACTGGCGTTCGAACTCGGCATTTTCGCCGACATAAGAGGCGATCATTTTTTTCAACTGCTTTTTATGCAGCATCAGCCCGATGCCAAAATCATCCACACCGGCATTGTTGGAAATGCAGGTCAGCTCCTTAACATCTTTTTCTACCAGTGCGGCAATACAGTTTTCGGGCAGGCCACAAAGGCCAAACCCGCCAAACATGATGGTGGCTCCATCCTGGATATCCTGTACAGCTTCTTTAGGCCCGGCAACTACTTTATTGATACTCATTGTTTGTCCGTTTTTTTAAAAAAATAGCGTCATGATTAAATAGCAACAGGCGCTTTGATATGAGGATGCGCCTGGTAATTTTCAATTATAATATCCTCGAATGTAAAAGCAAAAAGGTCTTTTACTTCAGGATTCAGTTTCAGTGTGGGCAAAGGGAAAGGTTCCCGGCTCAGCTGCAGTTTTGCCTGTTCGATATGATTGCAGTACAGGTGTGCATCGCCGAAGGTATGGATAAACTCACCCGGCTCCAGGCCG
>DATJDO010000287.1:0-3559 GCA_035497375.1 Chitinophagaceae bacterium
CCGATCTTTGGCCTTCTGGAAAGGGGTGATCGGAAGCTTTATGTTCTTCCTGCCCATCACCCTGATCATTACACTGGTGGCCTCCCTGCTGGTAGCCTATATCATCAACCCGGTATTTGCGGTAAACTTTATGAAACCGCACGACATGAACGATACCGGCAAGCGCCGTTGGGGTAAGAAAGATAAAGTGGTTATGATCATTTTCCTTTCTGTTATTGCGATCTCCTATATCTTCCAGTCATGGGGCTTCGGTAACTTCATCGTATTCCTGTATAGCTTTGTATTGCTGGAAAAATTTGTGTTCGAAAAATGGATTCACAGCTTCCAGAACAAAGTATGGCCTGCCTTCCAGGATTGGTATACCAAATGGTTGAAAAGGTCGCTGGCACACCCGGGCAAGACCCTGCTGATTATGGCCGGTATCTTCGTGTTTGCCCTCGTACTGATGAGCATACGCAAACCGAAAGTCGTGTTCTTCCCCAGTGGTGAACCCAACTTTACCTATGTATACCTGAATATGCCAGTGGGTACTGACCAGGCTTATACCAATGAAGTATTGAGCAGGCTCGAAAGCCGTGTGTACAAAGCGCTGGATATAGACCTGAAAACGGGTAAGAAAAACCCGGCGGTAAAATCGGTGATCTCTAACGTAACGGTAGGTGCCATCGACCCCAACAGCGGTGAGGTCGGCGACTTCCCGAATAAAGGAAAGATCACAGTAGCCTATGTGGAATTTGCCAAACGAAAAGGTATCTCTACAGCCGAACTGATGGAGCGTATCCGTACAGCGGTACAGGGTGTACCGGGTGCGGAAGTGACCGTCGATAAAGAAAGCGGCGGCCCGCCCTTGCCCAAACCAATCGTGATCGATATCTCCGGCGATAACCTGGATTCACTGATTGCCACATCTGAAAAACTAAAACGCTTCCTGCAGCAGAAACAAATAGCGGGGGTGGAGGAGTTGCGCAGCGACTTCCAGGCCAACAAACCGGAGATCGTCTTCAACCTGGATCGTGAGCGTATGAACAATGCGGGTATCACTACAGGACAAGTAGCCATGGGATTGCGTACAGCCGTATTCGGTAAAGAGATTTCCCGTTTCCGCGATGCAAACGACGATTACCCCATTACCCTGCGCCTGGCGCCGGAGCAACGCGAGAATGTAGATGCCGTGCGCAATATGCCGATCGTGTATCGCGATATGGGTATGGGTGGCGTGATCCGGCAGGTACCGGTGAGCTCTTTTGCTGATATCCAGTATGGAACTACCTATGGCGGTATCAAGCGTAAAGACCTGAAACGGATCATCTCCCTGTCTTCCAACGTATTGGGCGGCTACAATGAGAATGAAGTCGTTGCGGCGATACAGCAGGAACTGAATGGTTATAAAGCACCTGCAGGGGTGATGATCAAAATGGGTGGACAACAGGAAGAACAAGCTGAGACCGGCGCCTTCCTGGGCAACGCGATGCTGATCGCGATGTGTCTGATCTTCCTGATCCTCATCATGCAGTTCAACTCACTGAGCCGTACACTGATTATCATGTCTGAAATTATTTTCAGTGTGTTCGGGGTATTCCTGGGTGTGGGTATCTTCAAGATCGATTTCTCTATCGTCATGAGCGGTATCGGTATCGTAGCCCTGGCGGGTATTGTGGTGCGGAATGGTATCCTGCTCGTAGAGTTTATGGACCTGATGCTGAAAGAAGGTACGGAGCCTTACGACGCCATCCTGGAAGCCGGCCGTACCCGTATGACCCCGGTAATCCTGACGGCAACGGCGGCCATCCTCGGCCTGATACCATTGGCGGTGGGTCTGAATATCGATTTCGCCACCTTGTTCACCGAGCTGAACCCACATATCTTCTTTGGTGGAGACAGTGTAGCGTTCTGGGGACCGCTGGCCTGGACGATGATCTACGGATTGAGCTTTGCAACCTTCCTGACCCTGATCATTGTGCCGGTATTGTGCCTGCTGAGCTTCAGGTTTAAAGCCTGGGTGAAAGCAAAAAAGACAAAACTAACCGAGTCATTGAAATCATAATAGCCAGACAAGCCTATAAGGCGACTTCAAGAACCTTATAGGCTCGCATCATACAAAAAAAACCTCGTGGTCTTGCCACGAGGTTTTTTTTGTTCTTCTCTCAGGAAATCCAACAATCCCCAAATCCTTTGCGTCTTTGCGTGAAAATAATGAGTAGGTCCTAACAGGTACAATGCCAGGTAGCTTACCTGCGCAACGAAAGCAACAGGATAATCATCAGGATAAAAGTGAGCGGCACTCCGGCAAGCAGCGACAATAAAATACTGTCTGCCGGTTTCCGCTTTTTCGAAAAGAAAGTATGCAGTCCTGCGCACACCAGGAAGGTAGGGATGAAGTAAAGGGATAGTGCTGCCAGGTTTTGCGCCGTCAGCAGGTCACTGAACTGCTTAGTCTCATGATCGATGTAGCCCAGGCCGAAACAGCAGGTAGCAATCAGTATGGCCAGCATCACATAAGTGGCAGGGGCCGGTTTTTTAGATAGTTGTTCTTTGATCATAGTGTGCATTTCTTTTACAACGGCTTGTGCTGGTTTTTATTGTGCACATGCCGCTTTAAAAACACAGCATGGCCGTAATACCGCATAGCGCCTTTACCAGCATCAGACCGTCGATGAGCACCAGGTAATACAGTATTGATTTTCGTTTGTGCAGCGAATAAGCCGTGGCAATGGTGAGCAGGAAGGGAATGGTGTTCAGAAAAATCTTCATACCCGAAAATCCGTGAGTGCATCCATACAGCAGGAAGCTGCCCAGGCCTGCAATACAGAGCGGAATGAGGATATAGAATATGGTATGCCTCAGTCCCGTTTTGACCACAAAAGTCTTCAGCTGCTGGTTGGCATCTGTTGCATAATCTTTAATGTCGAACATAATGCACAGCACCGTAACAAACATGAAGTTTTTGATAAACAGCAAGAGCTGGATCAGGGAAAAGCCCAGGTCGACCTGCTGTGTCAGCTGTGCGAATACGATAGGGTAGACCGTTACCAGGCCCGCCCAGATAAAGCCGATCAGGAAAGGTTTCATCCAGCCGATATGGCGCAGGTTGTAGCGATGATGGGCACTGCCCACGCCATAGTACAGGATACCCAGCAAGGGGAAAGGAACGGTAAGTGCCAGCTGGACACCGCTGATATAGCTGAGTGCCCTGCCGTAGCGGAATAGCATCCAGGCCAGGGCAAATAGGATCAGTCCGGACAACAGGCCCTGACTTTTCCGCACAAAAGCACTGTGGTTGCGGTACCACTTGCTTCGTTTGTTCTGACTGTCGCCGGGCGCATCAGTAATGTAGGCCCTGGTGTAATACCAGATACTGCCTGCAGAGAGCAAGAGGTAAAAGGTCCAGTGGTTGAGCGGGTAACGTTGTTGCAGTGATGCCTCTATCGAAAGCGCTGTCGCGCAAATACCGTAGAAGTAATTGCCCAGGAAAATGCCTTCAAAAAATCTCCGCAATCGCATTGTGCCGGTAAAGGTAGCTAATCCTCTTCCAACCCATCCCTATTCTCGGGACAGGCGC
>DATJDO010000288.1:0-1746 GCA_035497375.1 Chitinophagaceae bacterium
AGTTCAGTCCTGTAAGCATTCATATGACCCAAAGCAACAGCCACGACTCCATTCATATAAAATTGATCCTTAAAAAGCATGCTGCGACTTCAACGGATGCAGCCTTGTTCCTGGGTTTGGCAGAAGACTCCGTATTTGTCAATGGCGGAAACGGGGAAACAGAACATTACAACGTACTGCGGAAATCCCTAACCACCGCAGAGGGTATGCTTGTTTCTTTGGACTTTCCTGTCGGGGATTCGGTTATGCTGAACTTTTCGGGCAAACAGGCTTCTTTTTGGGATCCCAACCGGATGTTTGCCATCGCCATGCTTTCTGGTAAAGATGACGCTAAACTGATTCAGTCGACAAAGTCTGCCCTCCTGCGCACGACTTCAATATCAGCAGTATCCACAGCAGAAAATTATTCTGTCTGGCCAAACCCGGCAAAAGATCTGCTGATGATCCGTACGGTCGAAAAAGGCATTGTGGACTACCGTATCTATGACCTTTTGGGTAAAGTCGTCCGACAGGGCGATTTTACCGGCAATACAACGATCAATATAGCGGGCATGCCCACCGGTCATTATCTTCTGCACTTGTATTCCGGAAGCCATTCCGCTCCCTATCGCTTATTGTTGCAGCATTAGTATGCTGTTTACCGCTTATGGAGTATGATTTTATATAAAGTATGCTAAAATTTCCGATTCTAAACTGTTCGTAAGCCGCTTTGGCAGCGAATTGCAGGGTCTTGCGCCATTTTTTCCTAAATTTGGTTGTGGAAGAAAAATTGTGCTGGCTCAGGTAACGTTTTTCACCAAAAAAAGGATATAAAGCCCATTTATATGAATCTGAATAATTTTACCATCAAAGCGCAGGAAGTGATACAGGCAGCACAGCAGGCCGCCTACACTGCGCAAAATCCGAATATCGAAACTGCTCATCTGTTACAATCGCTCATCAATGACGATAACGGTTCGGTTTCTTTCCTGCTGAAAAAAAATAATGTCAATATTGCCCACCTGAACAATAAACTGGGGGAACTGCTGAACCGCTTGCCTAAAGTGCAGGGAACAGAACCCGCCCAGACCATTAGCCGCGACCTGAACAATGTCATCCTGAAATGCAGTACCAACCTCAAGCAATTCAAAGATGAATATGTGAGTGTGGAGCATATATTATTGTCGCTCCTGCAAGTCAACGACGAGGTGGGTAAACTGCTCAAAGACTCTGGCCTGACGGAGAAAAATCTTGTAGCCGCCATTACGGAGCTGCGCAAAGGCAACACCGTCAATTCCCAGACATCGGACACGCAATACAACAACCTGCAGCGTTATGCCAAGAACCTGAATGAGCTGGCCGCAGACAACAAACTCGACCCGGTGATCGGCCGCGACGAAGAGATTCGCCGTACCCTGCACATCCTGTCCCGCCGGTCTAAGAATAACCCAATACTCGTCGGCGAACCAGGTGTTGGTAAAACGGCTATTATAGAAGGGCTGGCACACCGGATCATCAACGGTGATGTACCGGACAACCTGAAATCAAAGATTATTTATGCCCTGGATATGGGGTTGTTGATTGCGGGAGCCAAATACAAAGGAGAATTCGAAGAACGCCTGAAAGGTGTGGTCAAAGAGGTGACGGAAAGCAATGGTGAAATCGTGCTGTTTATAGACGAAATCCATACCCTGATCGGTGCCGGCGGCGGTGGAGAAGGCGCTATGGATGCTGCCAATATACTGAAACCGGCTTTAGCCCGGGGCG